>CAYZIV010000073.1:0-6614 GCA_964478475.1 uncultured Gammaproteobacteria bacterium
CGCCGGTTGCGATTTGAGGATTTGTAGTTCTGCTGTAAACTTGCCCAACTCCTCCTGTTGCAATAATTACAGCAGATGAAAATATTGTTTCATATTCTCCGCTTGTTTTATTGAGAATTATTGCCCCTTTGCAGGTATTTTCAGTATTAACCAGAAGTTCGACTACCTGGGTTTTTCTGTAAATAGTGATTTTGGGGTTGTTTTCAACTTTATTTGACAATGCAAGTTCTATGTTTATGCCTGTTGCGTCACCGCCGGAATGAAGGATTCTGTTTACGCTGTGTGCTCCTTCGAGCGTTAACTCTACTTCTTGTCCATTTTGTCTGTCAAATTCAACTCCATAGTTTATTAAATCTTTTATCGATTCGGAGCTCTTTTCTGAAATGAATTTTGCAACTTCCGGATCAGAAAGTCCGGCGCCTGCTTCCAGAGTATCTTGCACATGCAGGTCAACTGAATCGAGAGTGTTTTCCGGTAATACACCGACTATTCCTCCTTGTGCATACCGGGAATTGCTTTCCTTTAAATCAGATTTTGTTATTAATAAAATCTCTCTATCTGTTTTTTCAGAAAGTTTAATGGCGGTATATAAGCCTGCAATGCCGCTGCCAATGATTACAAAGGGTTTTTGTGTGGTTTTCATTATTTTAAAATTTAATCTGTATAAATAAGTAAGGACTTTTCTTGCAAAGTTTATTTAATATTGGAAATATTAAATGGTAGTATACTTCAAAAATAATCAAATTCAATATTGTCGGGTTTGATTTATCTTATTTTTCGGCTATTTCTGATTTGAGTATTTCTTTTTTCAAAAATAATTTGCTTTCTGGGTTGAAATTCCCGGAATTCTTTTTTTCTAGGGGAATAAAAATTGCTGATAACTTGCCATTATGCAGTATATTCCAATTATCAAAATTTAAAAATTCGCTGTATATTGGATATGATTTATCTATTAATGTTAAATATGTTTTATTGTCATTCATGAGATCAACACAATCCTTTTTTAATATGATGAGTTTAGAAATTCTTTCCTGATGCTTTAAATTTAAAAGGAACAAAATTTGCTGTCAAAAAATTTGTTTATTAAGTAAAAGCAAATAAGTTGGCTAACTTGCATTAATATGGAATAATCGCTGTTTTGCTCCTATTGTTTATAGTTTATATAAAGAGTAAAATATTAATTGATAAGTAAAATATTATTGTAGTAAATGAATCACAAAATACTCTTTGATCAACTGGATGAAATAATAAAAAAACAAGATAGGGCTGAGGAAGAAGTAGAAAAAATAAAATCAGCCTTTGATTTTGCTTGTAAACTGCACGAAGGGCAATATAGAGTAAGTGAAGAACCTTATATTCTTCATCCGCTTGAGGTTGCGTGTATTCTGGCAGAATTGCAGGCTGATTCAGATACAATATGTGCCGCTTTGCTGCACGACATTCTGGAAGATACAGATACGACAGAAGAAGAAATTTCTACCCGGTTTGGACAGGACGTATTAACCTTAGTAAGCGGAGTTACAAAGCTTAGTAAGTATAGTTTTAGTTCAAGAGAAGAACGGCAAGCTGAAAATTTCAGGAAAATGTTTCTTGCAATGGCTGATGATATAAGGATTATTTTCTTAAAACTCGCAGACAGGCTTCATAATATGCGTACTTTGAATTATATGAAAATTGAAAAACAAAAAGAAATTGCAAAGGAAACTCTTGAAATTTTTGCCCCATTGGCAAATAGGCTTGGTATGGGATTGATTAAAGCAGAGCTTGAAGACCTTTCACTGAGGTATATTAATCCGGAAAAATATTTTGAGATAGCCCAGCTTGTTGCTCAGGCAAAAGCTGAGCGTGATCAGATCGTTCGGGCAATAATTGAAAAAATTGAAAGCAATCTTAATAACATGAACATAAATGCTGTAATTACAGGAAGGGCAAAGAGTTATTACAGTATTTATTCAAAAATGCTCAGAGAAAAAAAATCTTATCAGGATTTATACGATGTTACAGCGGTAAGGGTTATAGTAAATAATGAAAAAGAATGTTACGAGGTTTTAGGGCTTATACATTCGGCTTTCAGGCCAATCCCGGGGAGATTCAAGGATTATATAGCTATGCCTAAAAATAATTTTTATAGATCCTTGCATACTTCTGTAATCGGTCCGAGAGGAAAACCTCTGGAAGTTCAAATAAGAACCCACGAAATGCACGAGGTTTCTGAGTTTGGTGTTGCTGCGCACTGGAGATATAAAGAATCCGGTCAATCCATTAAATCAGGATCTGAAGAAGATCAAAAATTTTCCTGGCTTAGAAAGTTGATTGAAATTCAGCAGGATATAAAAGATGCAAAAGAATATGTTGATAGCGTAAAGCTTGACTTATTTACTGATCAGGTGTTTGTATTTACGCCAAAGGGGGATGTAATTGATCTTCCTGCTGATGCGACGCCTCTTGATTTTGCTTATAGAATACATACTGAAGTCGGACATCGATGCATTGGCGCAATGGTTAACGGGAAAATAGTTACTCTGGATAAAGAATTAAATAATGGTGATATTGTAGAAATTCTTACCAGTAAAAAAGAACAGCCCCGCCTTGATTGGATTAATATCGTAGTTACAAATCAGGCAAAATCAAGGATAAGGCTTTGGTTTAAAAAGAATCTCAGAGAAGAACATATAATTCAGGGCAAAAATCAACTTGAAGCTGAGTTTTCAAAGTCTAATTTTGATGATTTGATGAAACAGGGAAAAATTTTGGAAATAGCAAAACAATTAAATTATCATTCTGAAGACGATCTTTTTGCTGCGCTCGGATATGGAGAAGTTTCTTTAACGAGAATTGTTAATAAATTAAAAGTAAATGAACTGCACCCCACAATAAAAATAAGTAAGCCATCGGAGAAAAAATCTAATAGAGTTATCGAAGGGCTTGAGGGAATGCTTTATCAGGTGTCGAAATGTTGCTCTCCAGTGCCGGGAGAACCTATTGTCGGAGTTGTGACCAGAAGCCGCGGAGTTAGTGTCCATAGAGATGATTGTAAATCTCTAAAATCAGTTGATGCAGAGAGAATTTTGCAGATAAGCTGGAATAGCAATAACACAAAAAAAGCCTATGTAACTAAAATTTTTATAGAAGTTATAGATAGAATGGGTGTCTTTAAAGATGTGCTAGGTAAAATTTCGGATAATAAAACCAATATAACTGAAGCTAAGATAAAACGAAAAAACAAAAATTTTGCTGTAGTTGAGGTTGGACTGGAAATTTATGATATCGAGCAGCTTAATAAAATTATTGCGGCTATTAATTCAGTAAGCGATGTAATAAGTGTGAAACGACAACAGTCAGGAATTGCCGGCCGTTCAAGATAAATTGTAATAATAAGAAAATTTGTATAAATTAAAATGACTTCTCAAACAATGACAGGAAAAATAATTAAAATTCATTCGGATTTTATTTATGTAAAATCTGAAAATAAAATTATAGAATGCAAAATCAGAGAAAGACTTAAGAAAGAAAAAGTTTCTGTTTTTGTTGGGGATAATGTATTAATTGAAGAGGTTAATTCAAGCAGCAATCAGGGCGTGGTTACTCAAATTTTGGAGAGAGGTAATTTTATGCCCCGTCCGTCTGTTGCAAATATTGATCAAGTTATAATCGTGACATCACTGGCTGAGCCCGGCATTGATTTTATGCAATTAAATAGATATCTTTGTCTGGCAAAACTTAATAAAATTCCGGCTATAATTTGCGTGAATAAACTTGATCTTAGTGATAAAAAAGACAATTTACCGAAGGAAATTAAATGTATATATGAATCATTAGGTTATAATGTTATTTTTACCTGTGCTATAGACGGGTCTGGTTTAGAAACTTTAAAAAAATATTTATCAAAAAAGGTTTCAATATTATCAGGAATGTCCGGAGTAGGTAAATCAAGCCTTTTGAATAAATTATGCCCGGGTTTAAATTTGAAAACAAAACAAGTAAGCTCTAAGTCCGGACAGGGAACTCATACTACCCGGCATACTGAATTGATAGAAATAAAGTTGTCTAAAGAAAATGATTTTTGCCAGATAGCTGATACTCCGGGTTTTAGTAATTTAAAATTTGATAATATTATGCCTTCAGAGATAATTAAATTGTTTGATGATATAAAACAATTTGCCGGGGAATGTTATTATTCCGATTGTCTGCATCTTGGTGAAGATAAGTGCAATGTTGTTAAAAACCTTGATAAGATTCATGAATCCAGATATTTAAGTTATAAAAAATTTGTGTTGGAAGCTAATGAATATAAACAACAGGTCAAAACTTCAGGTCAAAAGGAAGAATCAACAACAAAAATAATTGATAATGTTGGGAAGAAAAAAACAAAGCTTATTAAAATTAGCGCTCAAAAAAAAGAAGATTCAAGAAAAAGAACAAAACAAAAAATAAAAAATATTTTAATCCCTGAAGAAGTATATTATAATGATGAAGGCGTAGATTTATAAATACTGCTGGTTATGTATGATTTCATCCATTTATAAAAATTTTGACTCGGCAGAAGTTGTTGAAAAAGATAAACAGCTGATAAATGAGCATTTAGAAAAATATTTAACAATTAGATATCCTGAAAGTATTTGGGAGTCAATGCGTTATACGGTTCTTTCCGGAGGAAAAAGGATAAGGTCTGTAATTATGCTCGAATGCGCAAGGATATGCAAAGGCAAGGTTGAAAATATTTTGCCGGCTGCCTGCGCTCTGGAAATGCTTCATGCCCAGAGTCTCATCCATGATGATCTTCCCTGTATGGATAATGATGATTATAGAAGAGGAAAATTATCAAACCATAAGGTTTATGGAGAAGCAACAGCTGTTTTGGCCGGAGATGCCCTGTTGTCTTATGCTCCTCAAGTGATTATAGATTATACTCCTGATTCTGTTGATAAGACTGTTTTATTGAGGGTATTGGGGGAATTTCTAAAAGCGGCAGGGCCTATGGGGATTGTCGGTGGACAAGAAGTAGATCTTCATTCAGAAAATCAACAAATTGATTGTGAAAAACTAAATTATATTATGACTTATAAGACAGTTGCTCTTTTTAGATTTGCTGTGAGAGCAGGATGCTTATTGTCGGAAGTTTCTGAACAGAAATTAGATATTCTAACCTCATACGGTGAAAAAATAGGATATGCTTTTCAGATTGTTGATGATATATTAGATGTATCAGGAACTTTGGAAAAACTCGGCAAAACTCCAGGCAAAGACGTTAAATCAGGAAAAAATACATACGTTTCTTTGTATGGAATTGAAAAATCCAAAAATGATCTGGAAAATATAATTTCACAGGCACAGCAATCTCTTATGGATAATGAAATTCAGTCTCCTTTGTTAATATCAATAGCGGATAATATTAAAAAGAAAGTTTTATAATGGCAGCAGGCACAGGTATAGAAGTAATAATATCATCTTTTTTGGGAGTATTTATTGCCCAGTCATTAAAGTTTGTTACTTTTTATATAAAAAACAGAAAATTTAATTTTAGAATGTTTACGTTAACAGGCGGAATGCCAAGTAGTCACAGTTCGTTCTCTGTGGCTTTAACTACTAACGTGGGGTTGGTGACCGGATTCAATTCTGTTGAATTTGCTATAGCGCTTGGATTTGCAGCAGTAGTTATGTATGATGCCGCGGGGTTAAGAAGATCCGCCGGTGAAATGGCGTCTTTGTTGAATAAAATTGTTGATGATTATTACTCAGAGAGAAATCCAAAATCTCATCAGGAAAAATTAATGGAAGTGCTGGGGCACACTCCTGCAGAAGTTTTAATGGGAGCTGTTTTAGGGGTATCAATAGCTTATTCTGTCCACAATGCAGTTTTTTAATTTCATATAAATCCTGGTGGTGAAGGGTTTATATTTGTTTATTAAAAATAAATTCCGTTTTTCATGCTGAGTAAAAGCCCTGCTGCTTCTTGATAGTTTTTTACTTTAATAACTTTATCTTGTATGTTCAGGGATTCTGCAGTTAAATTGAGTATAGTTTTATTTTCCTCAACAGCTATAATTGGAATATTTCTCTCAAGAGCCGCAAATGCGGGCAGTCCGCCAAGACAGTTGCTTGGCATAATTAAAGCTTTAGTGTTATCAATGTTAATATCAGAGACTTCAGCTTGATTTATATCGATTAATTTAGGCGCATTATATAGTCCCTGTAAAATGCAGGGTAAAAAGGTTGGGGTTATATATTCAGCGGCTGCGCGTTTGTCTACAATATCGCTTTTTATGATAATTTCTGATTCTTCAAAAGCCGGTGCGTGGGCAACAGGAATTTTGAATTTTTGTGTAAGCAGGTGTGATATTATTCCTTCGACTCCGCCGACAGGATCCACTCCGCTTTTATGCGCATAATTTTCATCATTTTCAGGTGTGTTAAAAAAGCATACAATCGCAATGGCTTCTGCTCCGTTTGCTATAAGTTTTTGAGCTGAATTTATCAATGTTTCGGGGTTTTTTATTGTTCCTGTTGAAATACCGTCTTTTGAAATAAAAAACTCCACCCCTACATTTTCTTTTGTTATTTCAAAACCTGTGATATTTAATCCATAAGTTGATTTAACAGCATTTAACGTGTTT
>CAYZIV010000074.1:0-6597 GCA_964478475.1 uncultured Gammaproteobacteria bacterium
TATTTTAAAGATTGAAGAATAAAATTACCATACAAACACAGATATATCCGACCAATTAGCCGGATATAATTATAAAGATATTTGAATTTTATTAATCAAGCAATGATTCCAACACCGTTGCATTATGTCCAGCTAGAGTGTTTTCTCTAACTTTATGTTTATGAATATAAGTCCTGAGGGCTTCTCTAATGAGTTCACTTCTGGATCTTTGCTCTTCATCGGCAACGCTGTCTATTTTGCTTAAAAATTCTTCCGGCATAGAAATTAATACTCTGGCCATATTGTGGGTCCTCCTGGATAATTAACTGTTTTTTAACTATATATATATTAAGAAAAAAATTCTAAAAAACTTGCCCTTTATATTATATACACAGTATATATCTTAAAACTTATTAACAAAAATTGTCAAAAACAAAACCAGGACTCGTTCCAATTATTTAAAAAAAGGGTATAATTAAAGAAGTGATAAAAAATTCCCGATAATATAGTTAAAAATATCGTTAATAAGCTTTATAGAGAGAAGGAAGTTTTTCAAAGTTATTAAGTTAAGAAAAGGGAAATTATGCGTATATTAATATGTAATGATGACGGGATTCACTCTCCCGGAATCAGGACGATGGCGAAGAAATTATCAGAAACTAATGAAGTGTATGTTGTAGCACCTGATAGAGAAAGAAGCGCAGCAGGTCATTCATTAACTTTACATCATCCGCTCAGAGTTGAGAGAATGGAAATGGGCTATGAAGACAATATAAAAGCCTGGGCAACAAACGGAACTCCGGGTGACTGCGTAAAGCTGGCTCTTAATGCAATTTTAGATAAAAAACCTGATATTTTGATATCCGGAATTAATAATGGCCCTAATCTCGGAGCTGATATATTATATTCCGGGACTGTCAGCGCTGCTATGGAAGGAGCTGTTTTGGGATATCCGAGTATAGCCGTTTCTTTATGCGAAAATGGAAATACTCCCAACAATTTTTATTACGCATCTGACTTTATATCACGATTCATCCCCCGAATCGCGAGCATAAAATTTCCCAAAAAAACCATTCTTAATATAAATATTCCTGCTGTAGAATCTACAGAAATAGTCGGCATTAAAATTACGACTCAGGGAACGAGAATGTATACCGATAAATATGAAAAACGCAAGGACCCAAGAGGAAAAACATACTACTGGCTGGCTGGCGAACTTCTGGATGATTGCGACGAAGAAACTTCAGACATTGTCGCAATTAGAAACAACATGATTTCTATAACTCCAATAACTTTTGAAATGACTCATAAGAGCATCATGGCAGAATTAGAGCAAGCATTTTGCAACGGGATGTGTGAAATATAAAAACAATTCACCAAATTCAGCATGACGAAGACTATGTCACCTTGAATCGCCGATTGTCACCCTGTCCCCCCCACCGTCACCCTGAATTTATTTCAGGGTCTCAATAACAAAGCATATAAACTAAGACCGTACATTTGCGAGATGCTGAAACAAGTTCAGCATGACGAAGAGTACGTCACCCTGAATCGCCGATTGTTACCCTACCCCCCCCCGTCACCCTGAATATATTTCAGGGTCTCAATAACAAGGCATATAAGCTAAGACCGCACATTTATGAGATTCTGAATCAAGTTCAGCATGACGAAGAATTTGTCACCTTGAATTTTCATGATTAGCATTAACCAAGCTTTATAAGCATCAAAGGACAAGTGCTCTCATACAAGAGCCTTTTAAGCACCTGTGCTCTAAGATGAGATAAGGTTCCATGCCAAACTACGGCAATAAAATCATTTTCATTTTCTTTGGCAAAATTTAAAATTTTCTCAGCAGGATCCCCTTTTGAAAGATTTACGTTTATTTTCACACTATTGATCACAGAAGGACAAAATCTTTTTAAAAACTCTTTGGACCACGTAGGCCATTCATGCTGAGGATAATCCTCATAATAAGGCGCTGAAAACTCGCCTTCTTTAGGAGTATATTCTTTTTTTTCACCATAAATATGCAAAATATCAATTTTAGAAGAAGTTTTAGAGAGAATGTCGGTAACAGGACTTAACGCTTCAGCAGTTCCAGGGGTTCCGTTCAGTGGAATAAGGGCTTTTCGAGGAATCCATTTTCCATCTTCAAGTTTCAATTTAGTATTAGGGTTTATTAATAAAATGGGAATGGAAGTTGACTCCAAAACAGTAACTGCGGTACTTCCCATTGTAGCTTCTTTATTGCAGGTTTTCCCATGAGTTCCCATTACAATATATTCGCAAGATTTCGCTTCTTCTGTGATTATTTTTTCCGGATTCCCCTCTTTTTGATCAACTACAAAACATTTTAAGCCCTCAATATCAATTTGCAGTTTATTGATAAGCTCTTCTTCCGATAATTTTTCATCCGAAATATGTAAAATATGGAGGGTCATATTCAATAATTCCGCAAGACTTTTTGCCGGCAAAAACGCTTTTGCGGAAGCTTCAGAAGCATCCAGGGGCAGCAATATTTTTCCTTTCATTATTCATCCCTCCATTTTTCATTTTCTTTAATAACTGCAATATGAAAATTCGGAGTAATTTCTCTCCAATTATCAAAGCCAACACTTATGTGCACAGGTTCATTTCCTTCAATAAAAAATTTCATTTTTTCCCGGCATAAATTTACATTAATCTTCTGCCCTCGCCATTTAATCGAAAAATCAATATTTTCCCAGGCCTCAGGCAAATCAGGGTCAAAGATCAAACCCTTATCCGTCGAATACATGCCTGCAAATCCAAACACAATAGACATCCACACTCCTCCAATTGCTGCAATGTGAATACCGCTTGATGCGTTTCCAAATTCATCGCCAATATCGATTTTGGCATTTTTCAAAAAATATTTATAAGCGTCTTGTTTTTTTCCTGCTCTTGCGGCAATGGTGCTGTGCACATTGGGACTTAGAGAACTTCCGTGCCCGCATCTTTTTTCATAAAATTCATAATTTTTTACCAACTGTTCTTTTGAAAAATCTTCTCCAAAGAGCATCATAAACATTAAAACATCGGCCTGCTTTATCACCTGTGAATTTTTCGTTTTTTCTCTTCCGAGAATTATGTCCATCGGCGCGGATCTAGGCTCATATTCTTCCAGGTCAATATATTCAAGATCATAGAACCCTCTAAATTGCTCATATAACATTGTGTCAGGATCATAGCCCAAATAAAAATTGCCCTCATAATCTTTCCAGCTCTCAATTTCTTCTTCGCTCAAATTAATTTTTTCACTCAAATCTTTTAATTTATCCGCATATGATGATTTCATCAATTCATAAACAATCACAGCGTAATTAAAGTTCTTTTCTGCCAGATAATTCGTATATGCATTGTCATCAATACATTCATGATATTCATCCGGTCCTATTGTTTTATTTATATGATATAAACCGTCATCACCCTTTTCAGACCTGCTTGCATAATATCTTGCGGATTCAAATACAATCTCTGCGCCATAGTTTATGAGAAAATCCTCATCAAGTGTTGCCTGCCAGTATTTCCATACCGTACAGGCTATATTTGCCGAAATATGATTTTCATATTTACCGGACAAAATTCTAACAACTTCTCCATCAGGAAGTATTACTAGTTCCGGTGTGCTTTCTACTCCTGTATCAGTTGATTCCCAGGCATAAGAAGCTCCTGTGTAACCTTCTTCAACAGCATTTTGCCTTGCGCCGTCAAGAGTATTATATCTGTACATCAACAAAGCCCTTGCTATCTCAGGTTTTGTATAAATATAAAACGGTACCAGATACATTTCCGTATCCCAAAAAACATGGCCTTTGTAAGCTTCGCCTGATAGAGACCTTGCTCCAATAGAATAATTATTTCCGCTAAATTCACCGGCAATGATTAAATGATAAGCTGCAAAATCTACCAGTTTCTGATCATTTTCACATCCGCCGATTTTTATTCTGGATTCTAAAAACCGCTCCGTCCACTTATCACAATGATTTTTAAAACTTTCGTCAAAAAAATCTTCTTCATATTTTTCATATGCTGATTTTGCCCTGGCAACAATGTTATCAGATTCATCGGAATTACAAATACAACATAAACTTTTTATTACATAATTTTTTCCTATTTCAGTTTCCCATTCAAAATTTTCATAACTTCCGCTGTACATATTTTCAATATAATAATCAACATTTTTTATTTCTTCTCCCGGAGAATCAAAAATGCTTTTTTGCAACAAAACAAATTCCTTATCCGAATGCTTCGCTCTCATATATATAGAAGCATAATTTTCAAGTTCAATATTCATGTTTAATAAGTATTTAAAATCCGCCTCATCGCAATTAATGCCTGTTATCACCCGGATTTTCTCCGAATAATTTTTTGGTTTTATCACGACAAATTTCCCCAATTCATTTTTATTTGCAAGAGATACATATTTTATTATTTTTATATTTGTAATTCGCCCTTCAATATCTTCGTCTATCCATTCTCTTACTGCTGTTCCGGTTTTAAAATCAATATATCTTAAGTGTTCTATTACTTTACGGTTTTTTACATTTAACAAATCACCGCCTGCATAGATTTTTATAGAAGTCCAGTCAGGAATTTTCACCAACAAATTAAATTCATCATCCGGAGCTTGAACATACATCCCTGCTAATAATGACCCCGGGTCTGACTGACGATAACCTTCTTCTAAGCTGTTTCTTGTTCCTATATAACCGTTTCCAAGTGAAAAAATAGTCTCAATTTCTCTTTCTCGTTCTCGAAGAAAACTTTTCTCAACAAACGGCTTATAATCAGAGTCTTCTAAATTCTTTTCTGCTATATTTTGTTCAATATTATCCATACCCGGATTATTCTGCACACTTACAAAAAATAAATCCGACTACAGTTTAAAAATAGAGACTGGAATTTATTAACCCCAATCTCTATTTGTTTAAAAATTTGTTATTTTACAGTTAATTTTTATTACTATAAACTGCTTTATACTCTGAATTTAATGCCAACCAGGTAAGCACCGGTTTTTCTTCTTTGTTTTGCACATCAGGAGTTTTGATTAAGAAAGTTCCGCCGTACCTTCCTCTTGAGAATTCGACAATTTGCTCCTGAGCAAGAATTTGGAATGCTTTTCTAATGGTGTTGCTGCTTACATTGAGTTCTTCTGCAAGTTTTCCCATTGAAGGCAATTTTTCGCCGGGTTTAAAATTATCTTTTATATAATTTTTAAGATAAATTTCTACTTTTTCGTAATTATATAAACTGGCTTCTGTAGCAGGAGCAAATATTTCGCTTTCCTTGCCTGTCATTACCTGTTTTTCAGAAGGCATACGAAGAATATATGTACCGTATCTTCCTCTTCTGGATTGAAGAATGCCCTGATCGATCAAGCGTTTCATTGCATCGTGAACGGTTTTTATGCTTACGTTTAATTTTTCTGCGATTTCATAATGGGACATTAACTTATCCCCGACTTTATAATTTTTAGTGATCAGATCTTTTAATTCTCTTTCTATCTGATTAACTAACGTGTCAGAATCGATTAAAATCTGTTCCTCGAGGTTTTCCCAGGATACTTGAGGAATTGCTTTTAATACCCATTTAATTTTATTTCCTTTTAGGGCTTTTGCTTCTATAATTCCGGTTTTAGAGAGTAATTCCACTGCAAGCCTGGTTGTATTAGGAGCGCTTGATATAATTTTTGAAAGTTCCCTTGAAGAAGGAAGTTCTTCCCCTATTTGATATTTTTGTTTAACGATAAAGTTTTTAATGCTCTCAACAGCCTGCTCACGTTTTGAAGTTTGTTTTCTGAGGATATTTGAAGATTCTTCTTTACTGCAGATAAAAGTGCCTATGCGTTGTTTTGAAGCCACATAGCCTTCGTCTTCAATTAATCTTATAGCAGTTTGAACAGTGCCCATGCTTACTTTTGTTTTTTCAGCTATATCGCTTTTTGCAGGCAGGAGATCGTTGGCTTTGAATTTTCCCTGAGACAGCCTGGTATCAATCCATTCTTTTAGCCATTCAGCAAGAACATTATCTCTGGTTTGCGAAACATCTTTAAAATTAGGCATTTTATCAGGTAATTCTGATGCATCTATTTTTCTTAAAGCTGATTTTTTGAAACTATTTAAACTCATTCATAACCTCCTACTACAAAAACCCCATTTATATTAAACATAAAATTAAAACTAAAATTAATATTTATTTCCCTATTAATAATAAAACAATAATAATAAAAAAAATGCGTAAAAATTTGTTTTTTAATTGTTAATAATTATTAAATTTTTCCTCAAGCGAAAATTTACTTGAGCGAGGAGATTTCAGAGATTTTTTTATTAAAACATTTTTTAACAATTTAAAAATATTTATTCAACACCGAAATTAATAATTTCAATATTTTTAATAAACGACCCTAAAGCGGTCTCAAAAATATAAATTTAATTGCTTGCGAGCGTCAGGCACTAAGCGCGGGAAAAAAATTGCAGTTTATGCACCAAGATTTTTGTCTCGCAATAACATCAATGATTTATTTAAACTCAATTACTAAATAGCTGAAATGCAATTATAGCTTAATGAAATTTCTCAAAATCTATATGGAATTGTTAA
>CAYZIV010000075.1:0-6596 GCA_964478475.1 uncultured Gammaproteobacteria bacterium
GTTGGCTCTGTAACCATAAACACATAATCAGTGCCATAAACAGCAGCAATCGCCGGACAAGAAGTTCCCGGAGGGCAATCAAGAACCTGAACAGCATGCTCTTTTCCATCTTCATTTATACAGGCTTTTTTAACAGCTTTAATTAATGGAGGCGACATTGCCTCGCCTATTCTTGATTTTCCCTGAACAAAGCGAAACCCTGTCCCTATTCCTTCTTCTACAACTCCGACTTCCCTGCCTTTTTCGCCTATTGCCCCGGCAGGGCAAGCTAACATACAATTTCCGCAACCATGGCAAAGCTCTTGAAATACAAGGACCTGGTCTTTCACAAATGCAAGCGCGTTAAACTGGCAAACTTCAGCACATTTACCGCAGCGAAGCGGGAGTGATAAGCCAGAAGCGGAGCTTTGCTTCGCTGCAGGGCTTAAACTCATTCTCCACTTTATACACTTTTCTTCATTAATTTCCGGAGTTGCAACATATACCTTTTCGGTTTTATTAAAATATGGTTTTAAAAAAATATGGCAGTTAGGTTCTTCTACATCGCAGTCCAGAAGACAAACATCTTTGTAAGTTTTTGACAACAAATAAGCAAAATTTGTCGCAACCGTACTTTTGCCTGTTCCGCCCTTACCGCTTGCTATCGCTATCTTCATTTCAATTCTTCCCTTATAAAATTAAAGCCGTTTTTTATATTAAAGGGCAGATATACTCTGCCCTTTAATATGTAATTTACTCTTTTTCAAGCTCAGTAATTCGTTCTTGAATCGCTCTGGCTTCTTCTTTAAGGGCGTTTAATTCATCGTCTTTAGTTGGAACATTCCATCCAAAACTCTGTGCAAAGCCTGCACCAAAGCCCCTGCCGAAGCCAAAACCTCTGCCTAAAGCTCTGCCAAAACCGCGTCCGAACCCGCCGCGTCTTCCAAATCCGAAAAACGCCGCTGCTCCAGCTAACGCCGGTATTCCGTATGTTATACAATTACCGAGTCCTCTACCTGTAAAAGGTCCTTGACCCATTGGTCCTGTTCCGTCTCCACGTGGCATAATTTTTTGCCTCCTTTCGTTATGTGATTAGTGTTTCTTGAAAGCTCGCCTTAAACGGCTTTCCAGGTCGACAAAGTCAACCTTGCAGCCTCTGCTCGCTTTCGCTACATCCAATGTCCTTCAACATTAGCTGTTTGTGCTTCTTTTAGTT
Source organism: uncultured Gammaproteobacteria bacterium (assembly GCA_964478475.1). Classification (GTDB taxonomy): domain Bacteria; phylum Cyanobacteriota; class Vampirovibrionia; order Gastranaerophilales; family UBA9971; genus CAYZIV01. The sequence continues at coordinate 1,196 of CAYZIV010000075.1, forward strand.
CATTATTTTTAAATTTTTCTATAGCTTCTTTTACAGTGCCTTCAGCGCCGATGAAAATTTTCACACCAGCTTGAGATAAAACCGAGAAAGCTTTTGGTCCGCAGTTGCCTGTTATAATCGCGTCAACATTTTGGTTAACCACGTTTTGTGCTGCCTGAATACCTGCACCCTGGGCAGCATTTAAATTTTGTATGTTATCAACGTAGTTATAAGAATCTTTTTCCAGGTCGTAAATTATAAACCCTACTGCTCGACCAAATCTTAGATCAACTTCTGATTCTAAATTCATACCATTTGATGTTATAGCTACTTTCATAATTAAATCCTATTTTAATAACTTGCATTAGATATTATGCACTTGACAATTTGAATTGTCAAGTCTATTATAAATTTAGGAATGCAAATTCTAAACAAATTGTAATTTGTATGAGGAACATATGCAAGTAGACGAAAATTTACCTGTTTATCCGATGGGAGTAGCTGCAAGACTTCTTGATGTTCACCCAAGAACTCTCAGGATATACGAAACAGAAGGATTAATATGTCCTCGAAGACAGGGAGGAAAAAGATTCTTTTCTCAAAGCGATTTAGCCTGGATTAATTGTTTGAGAAGCTTAATCCATGAAGATAATATCAGTATCGAAGGAGTAAAAAGACTTCTTGAGGTTATGCCTTGTTGGAAAATAAAAAATTGCTCTACAGAAGTGCGAAAAAAATGTCTTGCAGCAAAAAAAATGAACAAAAAATGCTGGGAATTCACCAGAACTACTTGTGAAAAATCTTGCAGAAATTGTGAAATTTATTTAGAAGACCAAAAATAAAGAAAGGAGACTATTATGCCTGGAAAAGACGGAACAGGAAGCTTTGGCGGCGGAATGGGAAGAGGACAAGGGAATCGTCCTGGAGCAGGTCCGTCCGGAAACTGTATATGCCCGAACTGCGGAGCGAAAACACCGCATCAACGTGGAGTTCCATGTTATTCTATGAAATGCCCTAAATGCCAGAGCCCGATGACCAGAGAATAATTTAAATAAATGTATAAATTTTCATTTTGTCCCGTTTGCGGAAAGTCGCTATATAATACCAAAATCGAAAACAAACTCAGACTGTTTTGCAAAAACTGCAAATGGGTAGATTATAAAAATCCAAAACCTGTGACCATAAGTGTTGCCAGAAACACAGAAGACAAAATTCTTCTGGTTAAAAGAAACTCTCGACCGGGTATTAACAAATGGTCATTACCCGGGGGTTTTGTTGATTTAGCAGAAACACCCGAAAAGGCTTGTTTAAGAGAATTAAAAGAAGAAACCGGTTTAAATGCTTCTATAAAAAAGCTGATTGGTGTTTATGTCCAAAAAACACAGGTTTACGGGTCAATTTTAATCATAGCTTATGATGTTGCAGTGAAAAATGAAAATATACAAATAAACGATGAGTTGAAAGATGCAAAATTTTTTGATAAATCTAAAGTTCCACACATCCCTTTTCCACTACATGTAAAATTAATAAAGGGTACATAAAATGTCAGTAATCAAAATAGTTAAATACGGAGATCCCGTGCTCAGGGCAAAAACCAAAGAGGTTACTAAAATAACCTCAAAAATCAAGAAATTGATATCTAATATGATAGATACAATGTATGCTGCGGGAAATGGCGTTGGGCTTGCTGCGCCGCAGATAGGAGAGAGTTATAAAATTTTTGTGATAGATATAGCCAAAGAAGGTGAGCCTGTTAATCCTTGTGTTTTCATTAATCCTAAGATAATAAAAAAATCAGGCGCAGTCGTCAGTTATGAAGGGTGTTTAAGCTTCCCGGACGTGTATACGTCAGTTAGGCGCTATTCTGATGTTATAGTAAAAGCCAGTGACGAAAATGGAAAACCCTTTACACTTGAAGCAAAGGACGGAAACCTTTTAGCAAGAGCTATTCAGCATGAATGTGATCATCTTGAAGGTATAGTATTCATTGATCATGCTATAAATATAGATGATGCTCAGGAACAACTTGCAAAACAGGGGTTGCCTCCAATTAATATGGATTATATACTCCAAGAAGAAAATCTTGATGAAGAACTAAAATCTAAACAGGAAAATATATAAATGATCAAAACAATTGCTCTGGAATTAAAAAAACATGCGCCATTTACACTTTTGGGCGCACTAAGCGGCATTATAATATTTATTTTAATCCAAGGTATTCCAAGTAAAATATCTTATACGCTTTTTTATGTATTTCATCCTTTGCATGTGTTTTTCAGCGCCTTTGTAACGGTTTCATTGTACAAAATTTATAAAAAAGATGATCAAAATTTATTTAAGATTTTTCTGATCGGATACCTGGGTTCTGTTGGAATAGCGACAATAAGCGATTCAGTTATTCCGTTTTTAGGCGAAAGCTTGCTGGATTTGCCAAATAGAGGAATACACCTTGGTTTTATCGAAAAATGGTATCTGGTAAATCCGATAGCCATTTTAGGGATCGCAATGGCCATTTTTATTCCCTCAACTAAGTTTCCTCATTTTGGACACGTTTTATTGAGCACCTGGGCTTCTTTATTTCATATAACTATGGCAATGGGAGAAGGAATAGGCTTTACAATTTATACTGCTGTTTTATTATTGTTATTTTTAGCTGTATGGCTGCCTTGCTGCGTAAGCGATATTGTTTTTCCTTTGTTATTTGTAAATAAAAAATCTCAGAAAGATGTATGCAGTGCTGGCTAATAAAGAAACTAGCACTATAACACTGCTATATTTCATAAATTTTAAGAACGGAATGCTATAACCATTTTCAGCTGCAATATGAGAAGCTACAATATTAGCCGAAGCACCAAGCAGGGTTAAGTTACCTCCGAGGCAAATTCCTAATGACAGGCTCCACCATAATGGATAAAGATCCATTGTGTTTCCGAAATTTTCCACAATCGGCACAAAAGTTGTGGCATAAGGTATGTTATCAATGAACCCTGAAATAATACCCACTGCCCAAATAATCAACAAGGATGTCAGTTCTTCATTATCGCCTGTATAACTAAGTATTTTATCTGCAAACATTTCCAATGCGTCTGTTTCAATTAATCCGCCTATAATAATAAACAGACCGACAAAGAATAATATTGTGGTCCATTGAACACTTTTCATTGCATGAGACGGTTTTTCAAACAAAAGAAGCAAAGAAGCGCCTGTAAAAGAGATTACATATGCTTCCAGCCCAAGATAACCGTGCAGTATGAAGCCTATAATTACAGCTGCTAAAATTGTCAACGATATCAGTGCGAGTTTTTCATTTTTTATAGGCTTTTTCCCATCGAGATGCTTAATAATATTATTTATATCCGGTTTTTGATCCAGACTTTCTCTAAAGAAAAAGAGCAGTAGAGCGAAACTCAGGACAAAAATAATAACAATCACCGGCCCCAGTATTTCAAGGAATTCCAAAAAAGTGAACCCGGTAGCTGCGCCGATTATCAAATTAGGAGGATCGCCGATCAATGTGGTCGTCCCGCCAATATTAGAAAACAATATTTCCGATATAAGAAAGGGCATCGGGTTTATACTCAATATTTCTGCGATTTTAACAGTGATAGGAACCATTACAATAACCGTAGTGACATTATCTAAAAATGCCGAACTGACAGCTGTCAAAAGAACTAGATAAAACAGAAGCAATCTCAAATTTCCGTTAGTCAAAATAGTCATCTTGATAGAAATCCAATCAAAAAAGCCGCTGTCTGATAGTGTATGAGAAATAATCATCATGCTTATCAAAAGAAAAATAACGTCGAATTCTATATACTCAAATGCTTTCTCCGCTGGCACAATACCTAACAACAGCACCGCAGATGCACCTATAGCGGCTGTTGTTGATTGAGGCTCTTTTTTACTTATTATAAGTATATAAGTTATTATTAATATAGATACAGCTGTTATCATTTGTCTTCCAGGGTTTTTAATTGCTGCAAATCTTTATGGGCTTAAGAATTAGAAAATCTAAAATATAGCCTAAAACTCAAACCATTATTTTATCTATGTTTAAACATTAAAAAAATTAGATACAGAAGCTAATTCTATAAAATTTTTGCCCTTACTATTTAATATTTCAAATAATGAGATTGTCATTCCGAGGGAGCAAAAAGTCTTTAAATTACATAATAAATATTTATTGGTTTTTTAAGTTAAATAAAGTAAAATGCTTTTATGAAAAATAAGCATTTAAATAAAGAAATAGATTCCTTAAGAGATATTCGCAACCATTTTTGGCAGGCTTTGTTATTATCTATTGGCGGTAATATTGCAATTATTTTTAATTTTGCCGGTATATTAAGTCTATTTTTTCTGGTTCTAGGTATTATAACTACTGCAATATCGTTACTTGGTTATTTTAATCACAATGATAGAATTAATTTATTAATTAAAAAAATTGAAGGGGATTAATAAAGATGGATACAACGTTAATTTTTCAAATCATAGCAGGGTTAGTAGTTTTTGGAATGCTTTTTTACGCAATGGTTCGTATGATTAAAACTCAGACCAAGTCGCTATAAAATTACACAAATTATATCAAAGTTTTAACAACAAGATTGAACTTTTAAAAAGATGCGCATTTCGCATCCTAAAAACTTTCGTGCTGTCATTCCGAGGGAGCAAAGCAACCGCGAGAATCTATCGGGTTATTAAAATAGCGTGAGGTTTCCGCCCTCTGCAAACCAAAACGCTCACCGTCACCCTGAACTTGTTTCAGGGTCTCATCAATGTAAATTTCCGGTTAAAAACATACGTCGGAAAGATTCCGAAACAAGTTCGGAATGACGGTTATATGGAGAATTGTCATTCAGAAGGAACAAAGCGACTGTCAGAATCTATAAATAATCAGCTATAAATGTGTTAACACCGTCAATCATAGGTTTAACGTCATTGTCATTAGCTTTATTCCAATTACCATGAGCAGCATCATTTCTTAATCCAGCCCAAGCAGTTATTTGTTTTTGCTTTGACACATTATATTTGTTTTCTTTTGCTAATTTTATATTTATTGGCTCAATGGTTTCTTTCGGTGTTATAGTAATTCCTTCATTTTCACACAATTTTCTAAGTGTTGTTTCAAGGGCAACTCCTGCAATAATACAGGAGGCTTCTATATAACCCTTGCCATAAAGTTCCTGAGCCTGCTCTATAACATTATCTAATAATTCAGCGCTTATTAAATTTTCATACTTAATTAAATAACCATTTTTATAGTCACTATACGCTGATAGTAAAATACCCTCAGCATTGTCAAAATATCTGGCATCACGTTTTTTATTAAAATTTTCATATTGTTGTTTAAAATTATTTATCAGACTGCTATTTTTATCAAAAATTCTTTCAAAAAGATTCATTACAGAATTAGACCATTTATGAA
>CAYZIV010000076.1:0-6523 GCA_964478475.1 uncultured Gammaproteobacteria bacterium
TATTAAAGAGTTCAACTGCCAGATTATATTCGTCCAGCTCCAAAAAAGCAATTCCAAGGTTATAGTAGTATTCAAACACAGAAGTATCTCATTCAATCACTTGTCTGAAATTTTCTGCAGCAGCTTTATACGGTCCAGCCTCAAGCTGCTTAATGCCATTGGTATAATAAATTTCAGGTGAATTATCTTGCCCCATTCACACATGCCCTTCTATAAATAATATATCTTAATTATATTGGACAGAGATAATAAATTCAACACTATATCAAACAAAAATAATATTTCGTAGCAAATGAGTTTATAAATTAAATTTTTTGATTGTTCTTTTTCCGTTATTTTTTCTAGAATATAAGAAAACAAGTTTAATAATCCGGAAAGTATTTATGGACTGCAAAATTTGCAACAATAAGACGCGAAAGCTAAGTGATATTCAGTTTAAAATTAATTATTATAACTGTCCTAATTGTAATTTTATTTTTAGCGATCCGAATAATTTCGTAACTGAACAAGAAGAGCTTAAAGTATACAAGCTGCATGAAAATTCACTGGAAAATGCCGGTTATGTGAAAATGTTCAAGGATTTTATCGATAAAACAGTTATCCCATATAAATCTAACATTAAAACAGCATTGGATTTCGGCTCAGGACCTGAGCCAGTGCTGGCTCATTTATTAAAAGAAGAAGGGTTTGATGTAGATATTTATGATCCGTTTTTTTCTCCTGAAAAAGTCTATGAAAATAAAACTTATGATCTGATCACGTCAACGGAAGTTTTCGAGCATTTTAAAGACCCGCTGAAATCCTTTGAAACTATATATAAAAGCCTGAAACCGAACGGGTTTCTTGCAACAATGACGTTATATCACCCGCAAGACGATGATAAATTTCAAAACTGGTGGTACAGAAGGGATGAAACACATATTTCATTCTATACTCACGAAACTATGAAGCATTTGGCAAAAATTTTCAATATGAAAGTTTTATTTTTAGACCCCAAAAACCTCTGTGTAATGCAAAAATAATCAAATAAGACTAAAATTTAAACAAGTTCCCAGGGAGTTTTTTCTTCTGCGATAAATATTTCTGCATCGAGTTTTTTTAATAAATTCGCAAGTTTTTCAAGAATTATTTTTTCAGATTCAAGATGTCCTATATCGATAACGGCAAAATCCTTAACCGTTAATGCGTCGTGATATTTAATATCTCCGGTGATATATAGGTCAATATCCTGCAAATCAGCAATAAAACTTCCGCCGCTACCCGGGACAACCGCAACAGTCTTTATATTTTGGACTTCTGATGGGTTAATAAGCTTTAATTTATCAATATCTAAAGCCTTTTTAATTTTATCAACCAGTTCAATAAGGTTCTCAGAATTTTTAAGCTCCCCTTGCCTTCCAAAATTGCCATTTTCAGGAATATTAAGATGACAAATGCCTTTCAAGCCAATCTTTTCTGCTAAAAGATCAGCAATTCCGCCTTTTGTAACATCAAGGTTTGTATGCGCGGAGTAGATTTGAAGATTATTTTGAACAGCCTTAATTAAAGGCAAATCGCTGTAATTATCCGTTGAAAGGGATTTAATTCCTGAAAAAATAAGCGGATGATGAGTAATTAAAAGATCACAACCTTTATTAACAGCATCTTCAATAACATCAATAGTAGGAGATACAGCCAGCATAATCTTATTTATGGTTTTATTCCCTAAATAAAGTTGCCACCCTGAATTATCCCAACTTTCCGCGAGTTCCAACGGAGCAAACTGTTCGATTTTGGCAATTATTTTATTCAAATTCTCCATCTATATTCACCAAATCAGAACTTTTCTTCAATTCGTTAAGTATTCCCTGTCTGATTTCAAGGGTGTCAACGCCTAAGTCTTCCAAAACCCTCATGGCGATTGATTCTTTTTCTCCTGTTATAGCGAGCAAAAGATGTTCGGAAGTAAATTTTTGTTTGCCGATTTTTCTCGCTTTTTGCCAGGCAGTAGCGATAATTCGTTTTGCCCTGGGCGTAAACACCATTTCTTTATTCTCAGAATAATGGTTAGAGTGTCCAATAATTTTATGAATTTCTGCTCTTACATCTTTTATGGTAATTCCCAAGTTTCTAAGAACCTTTGCGCCTATGCCGGTGCTCTCTCCAAGAATTCCCAGAAGAATTTGTTCGGTGCCTACTATATTTTGCTCTATTCCTCGAGCTTCTTCTTCAGCCAGCCTAAGAATTGTGAGTATTTCAGGTTTTTCCTTTTCTATAGGGACAATAATTTTATGGTAAAGTTCATTTACATTAACCCCAAGTTCCCTGAAAATACTGCAGGCAATACCTTTGTTTTCCCTAAGAATTCCCAGTAATACATGTTCTGGTTTTATATAAGCAGATCCAAGGCCTTTGGCTATATCATGAGCCGAAGAAACAGCTCGGTATCCCTTTGGAGTAAGTTCAGGCTCGTTTTCATTATATTCTTCCTGTCTGGAATCTTTTTGTTGCAGCTTTTCCAAAAAAGCTTCCGGAGTAACTCCTTCAGCTGCAAGTAATTGCGAAATCGGGGATTCCTGATCTTCTAAAATCCCCTGAACAAGCTGCTCGGTACCATAAGCTTCATATCCGGCCTGATTGAGCTTTTTGCCCGCTATATCCATCATTTTTTCAAGTTCTTTTTCTTCATTTAAAATTGTTTTATCAAACCTTCCGGCAGAAATATTGGTTGATTGTGAATTTTCTTCCGGGTGAACAAAAGATTTCACCGATTTATTGCTTACTTTTGCTACGCTTGTCTGTATTTTTTCTATATTTACATCCAGTTCATTTAACAGGGTTACTACAGGAGAATTTTTTTCCCGCAATAAACTTAAAAACAGGTTCTCAGGAGTAACATAATAAGTTCCGTGGGATTGAACTTCATACCAGGCTTCTCTGATAATTTTTTTCACTTCCCCGCTGAATGACATTGATTCTGAAGGTTTATCGTTCTCATAACTTCTTAATTGTTTGTCCTGGATAAGTTGACGAAGTGTATCAACTTTTATGCCGGAAGCTTTTAATAGCTTGGAGGAAAGACCTGATCCGTCTCTTACTATCCCTAACAAAAGGTGTTCGGGATATAATTTCCCGTGCTTTGCCATAAACGCCTCTTCCTGGGCGAATAAAATCACCTTGATTGCTTTTTCTGTATATCTTTCTATCAATTTAATTATTGTCCTTTTTTGTAAATATTGCTTGTATATATTTTAGTTTAAACCAAAAATTTTTATTTATTTAATTTTTTAAGAGCATTTTGAGCTTCTTCCCTGTCATCGAAATGAATTTTTTGATCACCAATAATTTGATATGTTTCATGGCCTTTTCCGGCTATTACTATAACATCTTGCGGATTTGAACTAAGAATAGCCTGTTCTATCGCTATAGTCCGGTCTATTTCGACAATTACTTTTTGAGAATTCAACTCTTGTATTCCGGTTAAAATGTCTGTAATTATTTGCTGTTGATCTTCAGTTCTTGGATTATCAGAGGTAATAATTACTTTATCACAAAAATCTTCCGCAATTTTGCCCATTTGAGGCCGTTTTGTGACATCTCTATCCCCTCCGCAACCAAATACGCAGATTAAACTGCCATTATCCGGAACCAGTAATTTTGCTGCTTGTAAAATATTTTCAAGACCATTCGGGGTATGGGCGTAATCAACTATTACAAGCGGTTTGCGCGAAACTGTCTCAAACCTGCCTGCGATACACGGAACTGATTCAACGGCACTCAAGCAGGATTTAAGGTCTATCCCTTCCGCCAGTCCTACGCTTAAAGCCGCTAACACGTTATATATGTTAAACATTCCTGCCAGTTGAATATTTGCTTCCTGCTCTCCAAACGGTGTTTTACACAAAAATTTTGCTCCTGTTGGGGAAAACTCTATGTTTTCAGCGATTATATCAGCATTATTTTTAATTCCATAAGTTAAAATCTTTATATTCTGGGCTTCTTCCGAAATAATGCCTGGAAGCCTGGCAAAATATTTATCATCAGCGTTTATAACAGCATATTTATTACTGTCAGAGTGTTTTTTTAATAAATTTAACAGTTTTGTCTTTGCTTTAAAGTAATTTTCCATAGTTACATGGTAATCGAGGTGATCTTGTGTGAGATTGGTAAAAACAGCGCCCGAAAACTCGCAATCCGCAACTCTATGCTGCTCGAGCGAGTGCGAACTTACCTCCATCACAACTTTTTTAACCCCTTTATCAGCAAAAGTTCTTAAATTTTGCTGTAATTCTGTTGCCTGCGGAGTAGTGTGATCGGTTGACGCATAATCTTCTTCTGATGAAAACCTACTTCCAAGCGTTCCGATTAAAGCACATGGACTGCCTGTTTGTTCAAAAATAGTTTCTATAAGATGCGTTACGGTAGTTTTTCCGTTTGTGCCGGTAACCCCGATTAAATCGAGTTCTTTTGAAGGGTAGTTATAAAAAAACGCTGATAAGCGCGCTATTGCAAACTTTGTATCTTCAACTAAAATGCAGGGGCAATTAATTTCTTCAGGCAGGTCTTTTTGACAGACAACTAAATCAGCTCCATTTTTTACTGCCTGAGCAACAAATTTATGCCCGTCAAAATTTTCGCCTTCTATGCATACAAAGATGTTTCCTTTTGAAATTTTTCTTGAATCTTGAGAAATTCCTGTAAATTCAATGTTTTTTAAAATTTCCTCTTTAAATATTTTTACAGGTTTAAGACTATCAACTATATTATTATTAATTTTCAAAAAATTTGCCCTTTTTATTTTCCATACTTTAAATTTTAACACTTTGCCGTATTTAATGGCAATAGACGGGCAAGTCAGGGGGGCAGTTTAAAAAATTTTTATTTAACTTGAATCTCTGGTTATAAAAAATTAAAATTTCTTAAAAACCCACCCTCCACACCCATATAGGTGTGTTAAGGGCAAAGCCCTTAACAATCTTTTTTATAATTTTAAGAAATTTTAATTCAGTCATAACAAGTATTACAGCTATTTAGAGATTCAGGTTATTTATTAACAGAAATTTTTTCCCGCTGCAATTTTAACAAACCATAAGTTATATAAAAGACTTTCCGGTATTTCCACTGGGTAAATTAAACCAATGACATACCGTTGCCGCAACATCCGCGAAAGTTTGCCTTTCTCCCAAAGGTTTTGCCTTTAAAGAAGGACTGTACAAAAGAAGCGGAACTCTTTCCCTGGTGTGATCAGTCCCCGGAGCGGTGGGGTCACATCCGTGGTCGGCGGTGATTATCAGAATATCATCGTCTGTTATAAGTGGTAAAATCTGCTCCAGATACTTATCAATTTCTTCAAGAGCTGCTGCATAGCCTTTTACATCGTTTCTGTGTCCAAACAACATATCTGTATCCACGAGATTATTAAAAATTAATGAAAAATCAGGATTCTTGATATTTTTATACTCAATAAAGCCTTTTTCGCCGGCTAAATCGTTATTAAGAGCTTTTACCGTCAGTTCTAATCCTTGTTTGTTGCTTCCGGTGTGAATCGCATGGGTAATTCCTGATTTTACAAAAATGTCTTCAATCTTGCCGATGCCTATAACTTTTCCGTTGTTTTCTTCAATTATGTTTAAAACAGTCGGGGTTGGAGGTTGGACAGAAAAATCCCGTCTGGCGTGGGAAATTCTCTTATAATTTCCGCTTTCGCCTTCAAAAGGTCTGGCTATAATCCTTCCCACGTTATGATTTACCGAAAGTTCATCAAACAATTCCCGCGCTATTTCGCTCCATTTGTAGAGAGTTTCCAGCGGGGTAACTTCAATATGACAAGCAATTTGAAAAACGCTGTCTGCGCTGGTGTAAACGATCGGATAACCGGTCTTCACGTGCTCATCTCCCAGATCGTTGATTATTGCCGTGCCTGATGCGGGATAATTTCCCAGAATTTTTCCGCATCCGGTTCTTTTTATGAATTCATCTATTATTTCTTTTGGAAATCCTTCAGGATAAACCCTGAAAGGGTCTTTAAGGATTAACCCTGCAATCTCCCAGTGACCTGTAGTAGTATCTTTTCCCGGTGATGCTTCATTCATAATCCCTACAGAAGCTTCCGGCGAATCAACAGGCTGTACTCCGGTAATTTTCATAATATTGCCCAACCCGAGTTTTTCCATATTCGGAAGATTGAGCCCTCCTGCTTCTCTTGCTACGTTAGCAAGAGTATTACACTCAAAAGAATCCCCATATTTTGGAGCATCAGGCAATGCTCCTGCCCCTAGTCCGTCAATTACAAGTATAACTGCTCTTTTCATTTATTCTTACCTCAAACACGGTTAATTTTTCTTTAATTATATCAATTTAAAAAAGCATAAAACAAATAATTTCCTAAATAACCTAAGTTGCGAATTAATTTTTTTTGTACACAAACTTAAGGGATTTGCGAAATTTATCCGCAAATCCCCTGTTATGTTTATAAATTTTTTTTATGCAGCTTGATAAAATTCTCTGATTTCTTTTGGAAGCATTTTTGCTATTTGTTCACTTT
>CAYZIV010000077.1:0-6441 GCA_964478475.1 uncultured Gammaproteobacteria bacterium
AAAGCCAGAATGGATAAATATAATGATAGATCCAGAAAAGATGTCGTTATTGCATGTCCCGGCGGGCAGGGAACTATTGATGAAATAGTTAAAAAATGGTGTACATTTGAATTGAAAGCAATGACCGGTGGAGATAATAACCCGACAGAGAAAATAATCTTATATGGTAAAGAATACTGGCAAGGTTTTATTGACTGGCTGAAAGGTCCTGTTAAAGATGCAGGAAATATTACTGACAGACGTATAAATTATTTTGAAGTGGTTGATACTCCTGAGGAAGTAGTTGATATTATTAACTCAAGGGATAAAAACAAAAATTAAATGAATTGAACAAGCCGTTTTATATAAGATGCTGAAAAAATGCTGAAACAAGTTCACGATGACAAGATATGTCACCCTGAACTCAAGCTATATGGCTGAAATGCGGCTGTAATTTTTGACTGTAAACTGCGCTTCTCTTGATATGGCTACTTTCCCTGAGCGAATAAGCTCTCTTATTCCCATCGGTCTTAAAAGTTCAATTAATGAACGAATTTTAGTATCATCGCCCATAGCTTCCATTGTGTAAGTTTTTGCGGTGACGTCAACAATTTTTGCATCGAATATTTCAGCGATTCTCAGAAGTTCTGATCTGTCTTCATCTTTTGCTGCCACTTTTACAAGAATAATTTCTCTTTCTATGCTGCCTTCGCCGGTTATATCCATAACTTTAATAGTATTGATGAGTTTATTGAGTTGTTTACAGATTTGTTCTATAACAGCGTCGTCCCCAAATGTAACTATTGTAACTCTTGAATAAGCATAATCCTGAGTAGGAGCAACGGTAAGACTTTCGATATTAAATCCTCTTCCGCTAAATAAGCCTACTATTCGACTTAAGACACCAGCTTCATTTTGTACAAGAATCGATAATGTATGTTTCATTTTTTATTTTCCTTTTTTGATTAAAATTTCCATTATTTACAACAATCATCTTTATTCATAAGAGTGTTGCAAATGGGTTCTCCTGCAAGTACCCATGGATAAACTGCTTCCATTTGATCGACAATAAAATCGACAAATACTGGCCCGTCTGATTCAATAGCTTTTGTTATTGTAGAATCGATGTCTTCATGTTTTGTTACCCTAAAACCTTTTGCTCCATATGATTCTGCAAGTTTTACGTAGTCAGGACCAGTTATGCAAGTATGCGAGTATTGTTTGTTAAAAAGTCTTTCTTGCCACTGTCTTACCATTCCTAAATACCCGTTATTTATAATGAATACTTTAACCGGAATGTTATAGCAAACGCAGGTTGCAAGTTCCTGAATATTCATCTGGATACTTCCATCTCCTGCAATATTTATGACGAGTTTGTCAGGTTGTGCAACCTGAGCTCCCATAGCTGACGGGAATCCAAATCCCATAGTGCCCAATCCGCCTGATGTTACAAGCCTTCTGGGTTTATCAAATTTGTAGAGAAGTCCTGTCCACATTTGATGTTGTCCAACTTCAGTGCATATAACAGGATCTTTTTCTTTTGTTAGTTCATATATTCTACTAATAACCCCTTGAGGAGTTAATTTTTCCTGTAAATTAGGTATTTCTACTTTTTTTTGTTTCCAACAGTCTATTTGATTAAGCCATTCATTTTTTTTGTCGGCTTTTTTTGCAATTTCCTCCGGATTAATGATATTGAGCATATCAGAAAGAATAATTTTTGCATCACCTACAATAGGGATATCAACAGGAACGTTTTTGCTTATAGAACAAGGATCTATGTCAATATGAATAATTTTTGCATCAGTGCAAAATTTACTTAATTTTCCGGTAACTCTATCGCTAAAACGAGCCCCAATTGCAAAAAGCGTGTCGCAGTTTGATATAGCCATATTAGCCCAATAGTTTCCGTGCATTCCTACAAGTCCTAAAGAAAACTCATCTGTCCCCGGATAAGCTCCAGCGCCCATAAGGGTGTTAACTACAGGAATATTTAAAGCTTTTGCTAATTTTAGAAGCTCTTTTGAAGCATCAGCTGCTATAATGCCGCCTCCGCACATTATTAAAGGTTTTTCAGCTTTATATAATAAATTTAGAGCTTTTGCTGTTTGTAGCGGATGTCCGTTATAATTAGGATTATAGCCAGGAAGATGTATTTTTTCCGGATATATAAACTCTGCTTTATTTGTGAGTATATCTTTAGGTAAGTCTATTACAACTGGTCCTGGTTTTCCGGTTGATGCCACATGAAAAGCTTCTTTGATAATTCGTGGGAGATCTTTTGTGTCTTTAACAAGATAATTATGTTTGCAGCATGATCGTGTAATTCCGACAATATCTGCTTCCTGAAAAGCGTCACCGCCAATTAAATTAGATGCAACTTGTCCTGTAAATACGATCAAAGGATATCCGTCATAATAGGCATTTGCTATGCCGGTAATTGTATTACATGCTCCCGGTCCTGAGGTTACTAAGGCAACTCCTGGTTTTCCTGTTACTCTTGCATAACCTTCAGCTGCGTGTACAGCTCCTTGTTCATGTCTTACGAGGTAATGCTTAATTTCTTCACAGTTATAAAGTTGGTCATATATATGAAGAAGTACGCCACCAGGGTATCCAAAGATTTCTTTTACACCTTCTTTTTTAAGACATTCAATGAAAATTTCCGCACCTGTAAGCGTTTTTATTTCTTTTCTTGTTTCTTTTGCTGTTATTTCTGTCATTTTTTTGTTCCCATTTTTTATAATTTTTTAATATCATTTCCCTTATAAAACAAAATTTTACATCAAAAATTCAAAAGTAAGTATATGCTAAGAAGTTCTAATATAAAAAATTTTCAAAATTATTAATAGTTTTTTTATTATAAAAAAATCTCCCGACTTTTTATAATTTGTTTATAATTTATTTATGAATATAGATAATCAAAAAACTGTTATTCCATTAAAGAAACCTTTGAAAGGAAAAATTAAGGTCCCTGCTGACAAGTCAATTTCTCACAGGGCAGCAATTTTTGGAGCTTTATGCAAAGATAAGGTTTTAATAAATAATTATTCTATGGGAGCTGATTGTTTAAGCACACTGAATGTATTAAAACAGCTCGGTGTAGAGATAAATTTTTTATCTCAAAATACTATTAGTCTTTCTAATATTGATGGTTTTAGGGAACCTAAAAAAGTTCTTGATGCAGGAAATTCAGGAACAACAATCAGGTTAATGTCAGGAATATTAGCAGGATTAAATTTTAGTTCAATTATTACAGGTGATGAAAGTCTAAAAAAACGTCCAATGTCAAGAATAATTACCCCTCTAAAGCAAATGAAAGCAAATATATCTGCATATGATAATGACACAAAAGCACCGATTTCTATAAAAGGAACTAAACTCGAAGGAATTATCTATAATTCTCATATTTCCAGTGCACAGGTTAAATCTTGTATATTATTGGCAGGTTTGGATGCTGATGGAAAAACTGTTGTGAGAGAGCCATTTAAATCAAGAGATCATACTGAAAGACTTTTGAGCTACCTTGAAGCTGATATCCAAACAAAAAATAATATGGTTAGTGTTAAAAAATCAAGGCTTGTTCCTAAAAATATTTGTATTCCAGGAGATATTTCTTCTGCTGCTTTTTTTATTGTAGCAGCTTGTATTATACCTGATTCTGAGCTTATCATTGAGGACGTTGGTTTAAATTCAACCAGAACAGGAATTATAGATGTAATGAAACAAATGGGCGCTGATATAGAAATATTAAACCAGCGCATTGAATGCAATGAAGAGGTTGGAGACATAAAAGTACGTTATTCTAAACTTAAGGGAATAACTATAGGAAAAGAAATGATTCCAAGGATTATAGATGAGCTCCCTATAATTGCAATAGCTGGAACTCAAGCTGAAGGCACAACTATCGTAAAAGAAGCTGAAGAATTAAGACATAAAGAATCAGATAGAATTAAAGCTGTATGTAATGAACTGAAAAAAATAGGAGCTGATATTGAAGAAGCTGAAGACGGCTTTGTTATATCAGGAAAGTCCCAGTTAAGGGGAAATTGTTTTATGGAAACTTATCATGATCATAGAATCGCTATGTCAATGTATATTGCTGGACTTGTTTGTCTTAATCCCATTAAAATAAATGAATTCCAATGGGTAAATATTTCTTTTCCTCAGTTTATTCAAGTTTTTGAAGAACTTAATCCTTGATATTAGATTTCATCTGAAATTTTGTTAATTCGTTTTCATGTAAAGCCGGAATAGTAAACCAGAATTTAGAACCTTTCTTTTCTTCTGATTGAAAATCAATTTTACCTCCCTGCATTTCAACAAGTTTTTTCGTAAGCGTAAGCCCTAAGCCTGTTCCTTCTTGTTTTCTTGTTAGTGAAGAATCAACTTGTCTAAAACTGTTAAATATTATATCTTTGTCTTTTTGAGCTATACCTATTCCATTATCGCAAATTTCTACTTTAGTTTTATTATCTTCAGAAAAAACATTTATTATTATTTCGCCTTTTTCCTCTGAAAATTTTATTGCATTGTTTATTAGGTTGTACATTATTTGTTTAAATTTTATTAAATCTGCTTTGATAAATAAATTAGTATTGATATTTATTTGAATTTTTATATTCTTCTTTAATGCTAAGCTATTTAATACAGAAACTGTTTCGTTAATTTCCTGGGAAATGTTAAAAATTTCATAATTTATTTCCATATTTCCCGATTCTATTTTAGATAAATCAAGAATATCATTTACAAGCTTTAAAAGATGCTCACCGCTTTTTGCTATATTGTTAAGAAATTTTTTTTGTTTTTCATTAATTTCTCCAAAATCTTCGCTGAGAAGCATTTCAGAAAAACCAATTATCGCATTTAATGGAGTTCTTAATTCATGTGACATTCCTGCTAAAAATTCACTTTTTAATCGAGTTGTTTTTTGCACTTCTGTATATAAGATAGCTTGGCCTATTGCTACTGCAATTTGATTTCCTGTATCTTTTAATAATTCAATGTGAGTGTCCTTCCAACTTCGCTGATATTCAAGCTGATGTACCATTATAATTCCTAAAAATTCTTCTTTATGAACAACAGGGATTATCATAAGAGATTTTATATTGTTTTCTTTTAAATAAATTCTTTGTTCTTCATCAAGTTTATCTTTTTCACTATCATTTATTAAAATTGGATTGAAATTTTTCATAAGGATATATTGCCATTTATAAGGGATATTGCAAATGGCATTTTGGTTATTAATAGATGTTATTAATGAATTAATTTGTTCATTTTTTTTATATTCACTGCGAAAATATAATTTTTGATCTTCTTTTTCAAATAATACAACCAAACATCTATCAACTTTTAATAATTTCCCTATTTCTTCAACAATGGTGTTTAAAACTTTATCAAGATCAAGAGATTCTCTGATGCTGTTTACAAGCCATCTTACAATTCTTTCTTTTTCTTGTTGTTCAAAAATTTTATTAATGTATTTAGTTAATTCCTCATTATTTATTTCATGAGTATTTGTTAAAAATTTAATTTTTATCTTTGAAATTAAATTTTTAACATAAATATTTAGCTTGGACGACAATGTTTCTATAATTTTTTTCATTGATTTGTTTATATTAATTTAATTTTTAATATACCTATTATATAAAAGAGTTTTTGTTAATTAAAGTGGTGAATTTTTAATAATTTTGTATGGCCTTTAGGTGGAATGAAAAAATTAAAAACAAATACTAATATGGGTTTGATAATAATATTTGGATGAAATATGGTGGAAAAAAAATTACGTTACTTATCTGAATTTTCGGAAACAGATTTCCCGTTTATAAGTTTATATTTACATGTGAATTCGCATGAGTTATTCGAACAAAGAGAGCAAAATCGAATCTTTATAAAAAATCATTTTAATAAATTTGAAAATTTATTGCGAGAAAAAGGAGATAAAGAAAAACTTAAGAGTTTCAGGAAAGATTGTGAAAAAATTCTTGATTTTCTTGATAATAAAGTGATTTCGAAAGCTCATGGTCTGGCTATTTTTGCTTGTAATAAACTTGGAGTTTTCGAGGTGTTTCATTCTATAATGCCTTTTGATAACAATTTTGCTGTAAACTCAATTCCACATTTAAAACAGTTAGCATATCATATAGATGAATGTGAAAATGCTTTAGTTGTAATGACAGATAAGCATTCATCAAGAATTTTCAATGTTAAGTTAGGTGGGTTTATTTTAGATGAAACAAATATGGAGCATGATATTCACAGGTTTCATAAACAAGGTGGGTGGGCTCAAATGCGTTATCAAAGGCATATAGAACATCAAACCCTTGTTCATTTTAAAGAAGTTGCCGGTATTATTTCTGAAATATTTGATAGTAATCCTTATGAAAATCTTATTTTAATTGGACAACATCATGAAATGTTGAATTTACAAAAATTTTTATCTAAGAGAATTAAATCAAAAAT
>CAYZIV010000078.1:0-2358 GCA_964478475.1 uncultured Gammaproteobacteria bacterium
TAATAAATGAAAAATTTAATAAGCAGGAAACTGTATCCAATTTAAGCAATAAGCTAACCAGAGGCACGCTAAAATACAAAGAAGCGCAGGAAATCGCCGAAGCTATCGGGTATCAGCTATTGTGGATGGAAAAGTAAAACGTATTATAATAAATTTGCTGGCTCTCCAACGTCAACAAATTTATTTGTAGACTTAAATTCATAAAAAAACGTTCACAATTTAATTTGCTATACTTCTATTTTTAAGTCGTTTAATGATCGGTGTTTTATTTTGACAAAGAATAAATAAAAAGAACTTTTATCAAATATACTCATTAATTTACATTTTTAATTCAAACTACGTCCTTCTTTATGCTTAATCTATTTGATAATTTACATAGACAAAATAAAGAAATAAATTATTATAAATCATAAGAACTATTTCCAATTTATAGAATGAATAAATATGTTACAGCTCGCAACTTGGATTTCTAAGTGATAAAATTGTATTTATTCTTATAAACAAGGAACAAAAATTGAAAAAAATTAAAGTCCTCACAGTTTTTGGAACAAGACCGGAAGCGATAAAAATGGCTCCGGTGATAATGGAATTGCAGAAATATCCTCTTGTTTTCGACAACAAAGTATGCGTCACATCACAACATAGAGAAATGCTTGACCAGGTAATGGACTTATTTCACATATTTCCTGATTATGACCTGGACATAATGACGGATAATCAGGATTTATGGTCATTAACATCTTCAATTCTGCTTAAAACGAGGGATGTTATCGAAGCAACAAGCCCTGACGTAATGCTGGTGCATGGAGACACGACCACAACACTTGCCGCGAGCCTCTCCGCATTTTATGCAAAAATCCCGACAGGACACGTTGAAGCCGGACTAAGGACTTTTAATAAAGATTACCCCTTCCCCGAGGAAATCAACAGGGTAATCGCGGACTCGATAGCTTCTTTTCACTTTGCTCCAACGCAAAAATCTGTAGATAATCTTATAGCATCGGGTATAGATAGAAAAAACATACATCTTACAGGCAATACGGTTATAGACACGCTTTTATACACTATTAAAAACCATAAATACAGCCCTGAGCAGCTAAATATTGATAAAAATCTCAAAACAATACTACTAACTTCGCACAGAAGGGAAAACTTCGGAGAACCCTTGAAAGAAATATGCAGAGCAGTGAAGCACCTTGTCGAAAAAAATCCTGATGTTGAAGTTGTTTACCCTGTTCATTTAAACCCAAACGTGAAAAATACTGTTTATGCGGAGCTAAGTGGAGTTGAAAGAATTAAACTTATTGATCCGCTTGATTATGCGCCTTTTGCTGCATTAATAAAAGAGGCATATATTATTTTAACAGATTCGGGAGGAATTCAAGAAGAAGCGCCATCGCTGGGAAAACCTGTATTTGTCCTGAGAAACGAAACAGAAAGACCGGAAGCAGTGGAAGCCGGTACGGTTAAACTTGTGGGGTATAATTTTAATACCATTGTTAATTCTGTCCAGGAAGTTTTAGACTCACAGGAAAAATACCGAAAAATGGCATCCGCTACGAATCCTTATGGAGACGGAACAGCTTCTCAGCAAATAATACAGACTTTGATAAATCATTTTGAAACCCCGGATTATTCTGACATCTGCTAGTCATAAAAAATTATGGACATTTACTCCGCAAAAAAACAAATATTTAATTACCTGAGCAAAGCGCAAAAATCAGACCTATGTCATTATATTGCGAGTTTTGTGAAAAAAAATTTTAATAAAGAATTGCCGGAAATCGTTGATCTTTTTATAGAAGAGGAAAAATATTATCTGGAAATCAACTCGACGAGGTTTCCTTGGCTGGATGAATACATTGAAAACGAGGATTTTCTAAAAGATCTTGAACTTTATATAAAAGAAAACAGGAAAAAATGCTTATATAAAGAAAAACAAAGACCGATTTACGAAAAGCAAAAAGCATACGCAAAAGAGCAGCGAAAGAAGGTTCAGGAATTCAAAATGTCCAAACAACCGCCCAGTAAGGCACAGCTTTCATATTATAAGGCTCTATGCAAAAAACACAACATCAAATCCCCGTTTAATCCGGAGCAAGCATCAAAACTGGACTTAAAGAACGCTATTTCCATGATTTTAGAATCTGCCGAAAGATCCGAAAAAGAGAATATATTAAGCCAACTGGCACATCTAATAAGTCCTGAGTTATAGTTAACCCGGCTAACAAAATTAAAACAAAGGAATAGTTTTGTATAAATTTATAGTGATGTTAAAATAATTATTCTAAAATTATTATTAATTAACAAAAGTTTTTATATATAATGGAACAACTTTTGAAAAATGCTTATATAAAT
>CAYZIV010000078.1:2458-6389 GCA_964478475.1 uncultured Gammaproteobacteria bacterium
CATATGACGACATTTTTCCCGGACATAAGGCTCAAAAACTTTTTAGAGATAAGGAATTGTGATTGTCAGAGATCCGATCTTGCGATGGCGCTTCCTGCGATGATAAAGGGACTTATGTACAACACAGGAGTTTTAGAACAAGTGGAAGACATTGTTAAGGACTTAAACTGGGCGGATGTAAACGAATTAAGAAATGGAGCTCCTAAATACGGTCTTGATTTAAGGTTTAAGAAATTTAAAATTTCAGATATAGCGAAAGAATTAGTTGCTGTAGCTGAATTTTCACTAGATTCCCAACTTGAAAGCCGGGGAGAATCAATTTATCTTGAAAAACTAAAAGAATTGGTATCAGAGGGAAAAACCCCTGCTGATATAATAATTTCCAAATGGGATAAAGAATGGAACCGAAATATTAAAAATTTAGTAGAGTATTCTCAAATTTTATAAAAAAAACCAAAAACTCCGGTGATAAACACTGTTTACAAATAAACGGGAGGAAAAAAATGGAAAATCATTTAATAATAATCGGCGGAGTTGCTGCAGGCACAAAATCCGCATCAAAAGCGCGAAGGGAAGATCCTGATATAAAAATTTCTCTTTATACAGAAGAAAATTACATATCATACTCGGCATGCGGGCTTCCATATTATATACAAGGTATAATTTCTGATGAAAATAAGTTAATAGTGAGGACTTCTGAGGAATTTAAGATCAAAGAAAACATTGATATCTATTTATGTCATAGAGTTACCGAAATAAAACCAGAAGACAGCTCTGTTATAGTTAAGAATTTAGAAACAGGGAATGAATTTACAGAGCATTATGACAATTTGCTTATTGCAACGGGATCAAAGTCAATAATTCCAAAGATCCCAGGGAACGATTTAAACAATATTTTTAAGTTAAAGAGCATAGAAGACGGGATAAAAATAAAAAACGCCGTAAAAACACCTGTTAAACGCGGTTTAACGGGACAAATGGAAGTTTTTCTGGAAGATGTAAAGAATCAAATGATTCCCAAAGCGGTTATTATAGGAGCCGGTTATATTGGTTTAGAGCTTGCGGAGGCACTCTATGAGCTTGGAATGGATACAACAATTATAGAAAAAAGTCCTCAAATACTAAACACGTTTGACCCTGACCTCACGCATCAAATAAAAACTTATTTAGAAGAAGAAAAGGGAATAAAAATAATAGTTAATGATAGCGTGGTAAGCTTTAACCAAGATGAACAAGGCAATTTGTCAGAAACGCAGACTCAAAGCGGAGAAAAAATAGAAACAGATTTAGCAGTAATAGCGGTTGGAGTCAAACCTAACGTTGAAATTGCCCAACAAGCGGGAATTGAACTTGGAGAAACTGGCGCAATTAAAGTCAACGAGAAAATGCAGACCAATTTTGAAAACATATACGCAGCCGGTGACTGTGCAGAAGTAATAAACCGAATAACCGAAAAACCGATGTGGCTTCCTTTGGGCTCTACTGCTAACAAACAGGGGAGAACGGCTGCGATCAATATAACAGGCGGATATGCTGAATTTAAAGGTGTTTTGGGATCGAAAGTTGTTAAAATATTCGATTATACAGCTGCAATGACCGGACTTAATGAAAAAGAAGTTAAAGACCTTGGACTTGATTATCAAATCGCGATTATCACACACAGGGACAAGTCAGGATATATGCCTGACGCTGAACAAATTACTCTTAAAGTTATTGCAGAAACCGGTACCGGAAAGTTTTTAGGAATACAAGGGATAGGAAAAGGCGATGTTGATAAGCGGATAAACATAATTGCCGCCGCAATAACCGCAGGAATGACGGTGGAAGAGTTTACGCAGACTGATCTTACTTATGCCCCTCCTTATTCTCCATCCATAGACCCTCTTTTGATTGCGGCACAGGTTCTCAACGACAAAATCAAAAAAGGAATAAAAAGCATCTCACCTCAAGACCTTCAAAAATATCTGGAAGAAAAGAAACCTGCCTTAATTGCAGACATAAGACCTTCTAAAGAATTTGCCAAATGGAGTCTTGAAGAGGCTAAGAACTTATCGATTCAAGAGTTAAAAGAACTTATAGCTGAAGAGAATCTGGATAATATTGTTATTTGCTGCGAAAAAGGAATGAAAGGTTACCTGGAATCAATAAAACTCAAGAATAGCGATTATAAAAAAATAAGTTTTATAGACGGCGGAGCTAATTACCTGAAAAACATTCCTGAATTCCAGAACAAGAATAAGAAATAACACTTTTTATAAATTTTCAAAGTCTTTTATTTAAAACATTAATTAACTCGTGCCGCGGGTTAAATAAAAAGCAATAATAGGATAAATTTCTCAAAATCCCCGCCCACAGCCACCCTTAAGAGGTGGTTAAAGGCTTCGCCTTTAAAATGAGTTCGGCTCTCTGTTTTCCTTTGCCCTAGCAAAGCAAATCCAGAGCCTCACTCCTGCTTCGCCTTTAACAATTCCATATAGATTTTGAGAAATTTTAATTCAGTCATAGCATAGATTACAGCTATTTAGAGATTCGGATTAATTAACCTGTGTCACGGGTTAAACATTTTCTGACAATTGCAACTCTTTATCATCTTCAGATAAAAGACGTTTTTGTAATTCCTCAAGGGAAGCCCCTTTAGTTTCGGGATAAACGAATAACACGACAAAGAACTGAACAACCATCATAACCGCGAAGAACACAAACGGATACCCGCCTGATTTTGCAGCCATAACAGGAAAAGTCCAGGAGATGAGCGCGCACATAAACCAGTGAGTAAAACTGCCAAGTGCCTGACCTTTAGCCCGAACAACGTTAGGGAAGACTTCGCTCAGGAAAACCCAAATAACAGCGCCCTGAGAGAATGCGAAAAAAGCGATATACCCGACCAGGAACCAGATCAACAGAGATTGATGAGTTCCGGTAAAGAATATAAACGACACAGCGCCAAGACAGGCAGCAGTGCCGACAGCGCCTGTAAGGAGAAGTTTTTTCCGTCCTAATTTATCAATAACAGACATAGCGATAACGGTGAATAAGAGGTTTGTCGCCCCGATCATAACCGCCTGAATATCGCCTGACACCTGATCAAATCCAGCCATCGCGAAAATATCGTTAAGATAATATAATAATGCGTTAATTCCTGATAATTGGTTAAACATAGCGATAGAAACCGCAAGAAATATAGGGAAATTGTATCTTCCGGAAAAAAGTTTCTCGCTTTTCTTGTCGTTATAAATATCTATAGAATTAACAATCTGATCAAGCTCACGCTGTGCTGTGTTCAGATCAATATTTTCCAAAATCTCATGAGATTCCTCTATACGGTTCTGTTTAACCAGCCAACGCGGGCTTAAAGGAACGAATAACAAGAGGAAAAAGAAAACCAATGCAGGAAGAGCTTCAATTCCGAACTTAAACCGCCACTCCAGCAACCCTAAATTCATTAATCCTATAATATAGTTAGAAAAATAAGCAATCAGAATCCCAAAAACAATATTGAACTGGAATAGCCCGACGAATCTTCCTCTTAAATGCGCAGGAGCAATTTCTGCAATATACATCGGACCGATAACAGAAGCCGCGCCAACGCCGATACCGCCGATAAAACGGAAGAACACCAGCGAATACCAGTCCCAAGCTAAAGCGCATCCTAATGCTGATATGAAAAACAACAACCCGGTAATTTTTAGACAAAACCTCCGACCGAACTTATCTGCGGGAATTCCCGAAAACAAAGCACCGATCATGGTTCCCCACAGGGCAATAGACACTGTTAACCCAAGAGCCGCAGGATCGAGCTTGAACAGTTCAGAAAGAGCACTTGTGGTTCCGGCAATTACCGCTGTGTCAAACCCGAATAAAAACCCGCCAAGAGCAGCAACGAATGCGCAGAGAATCACATACTTCTTTTCCTTTAAAGCCAACATCATAT
>CAYZIV010000079.1:0-6336 GCA_964478475.1 uncultured Gammaproteobacteria bacterium
GGACTCGAACCAGTGACCCCTTGAATGTCGATCAAGTGCGCTACCAACTGCGCCAATTGCCCATGCGAAGCGGGAGTGAAGAAAACGAAATGATGAATTTTCGTTTTTAGAACTCATTCCCATGCGGAGCGGGAGTGAAATTCAGTCCCTTAGAGTTTTATAAGGCGACACCCAGATTCGAACTGGGGATAAAGGTTTTGCAGACCTCTGCCTTACCACTTGGCTATGTCGCCATTTTGTTTAACCTTATAAATTATCGAATAAGCAACTTCTTTAGTCAATAATAGAAGTTTTTATATTTGATCAATTTATTTTAAAGCAGAGTTAATTAACCTGAATCTCTAAATAGCTGTAATGCTTGTTAATTAAGCGCTTCGAAGATTTTGAACATAGGTAGATACATACCTACTATCACTGCCCCTACCATGCTTCCGACAAATATCATCATAAAAGGCTCGAGCATTGATGTAAGAGAATCTATTCCTGTTTCAACTTCAGTGTCATAAAAATCAGATACTTTGGAGAGCATAATGTCCATTTCTCCTGATTCTTCTCCAACTGCTATCATTGAAACCACCATCGGAGGGAATATTTTTGATCCTTCAAGCGTCTTATGAACCATTCCGCCTTGTTTTACTTCTTCCTGAACTTCTCTCACAGATTCTGACACAAGAGCATTTCCTGATGAGTTTTCAACTATTTCCAGGGCTGTTAATATTGGAACCCCGCTTTTTATTAATGTTCCAAATGTCCTGGTGAATCGGGAAATGGCAATTTTTTGAATGAGACTGCCAATAACCGGAATTTTTAGAAACATGCCATCAAAGAAATATCGACCTTTCTTTGTTGAATATATTCTTTTATATCCAAAAATTAGCATAATTATTATTACTACAAGGATTATGCAGCCCGGTGACCTCAGAAATTCACTAATATTAATTAAAAATTGTGTGTATGCCGGCAATTCGTTCCCCAGTCTTGTGAATATAGAAGAAAATTTGGGTAAAATAAGAGTAAGCATGACAAAAAAGATTATCACAGCGAAAACTGAAACTATTATTGGATATGCCATGGCTGATTTTATTTTTGCCTCTATTTTAGCCCGGTATTCCATAAACGATGAAATTCTGTTAAGCACATCATCCAAGACACCGCCTGTTTCTCCTGCTTTTAACATGTTTACAAAAAGCGCATCGAATATTTTCGGATATTTGGCAAATGCTGCTGAGAGAGTTATTCCTTGTTCCACATCTTTTTTGACGTTTTTGAGAATTCTGCCCAGCTTGGGATTCTCTGTTTGAGAAGATAGTATGTTTAATGCTCTTAATATTGGAATCCCTGCGTTAACTAATGCGGAAAACTGCCTGCAAAAAACAACAATATCTTTAAGCCCTATTTGAGCTAATTCAGAAAAAATACCGTCTATTTTTATATTTAAAACAGACCCTGTTTGATACTTTTTAATTTGAATTACCCAAAGGCCTTTTTCTTGAAGTTGATTTAAAACAGCATCTTCGCTTTCTGCTGTTATGGTGCTTTCATGTAATTTTCCTTGTTTATCCCTGGCTTTGTAATTATATTGAATCATTAACGCACTCCTTGATTGTGTTTGCACTTGATCAAATACCTCAACCTCTGTTTAATAATAAAGATTGAGCAAAATACCCTTAAATCTTACAGTTATAATTAAAGAGGTGAGATAAAATTAATATTTAATTTTTTTAGAACCGGTGAACAATCTTCTTTAAATAAAGATATCACTGAGCATACGTTTTAAATCTTCAGGGCGATCCGCTTTTGACATTGCATCGTCGTAAGTTATTATTTTTTGTGCGCATAAATCTTTGAGGCAGGACTCCAGAGTCTGCATTTTTAAGTGAGATCCGGTTTGCAATGCTGAATATATTTGAGTTGTTTTTCCTTCCCGGATTAAATTTGATATTGCGTTTGTAACGATCATTATTTCCGTTGCAAGTGCTCTTCCTCTTTTTATTCCCTCAGGAGTGACTTTAGGAAGAAGTGTTTGGCTAAGTACACCGATTAAACTGTTTGAAAGCTGAATTCTAATTTGTTGTTGCTGTTGAGGAGGGAAAACATCAACTATACGGTCAATTGTTTGACTGGCTGAGGAAGTATGTAATGTTCCGAGCACTAAATGGCCGGTTTCTGCTGCTGTTAGGGCAAGAGAAATTGTTTCCAGGTCCCGCAGCTCTCCAACGAGAATTATATCAGGATCTTCCCTCAATGCAGCTCTTAGCGCGTTACTGAAGCTTCTTGTGTCATGTCCGAGCTCTCTTTGGTGTATGACGCTTCTTTTTGAATAGTGCAGAAATTCAATAGGATCTTCAACCGTGAGTATGTGATCAACTCTGTTTGTGTTTATGTAATCAATTATTGAAGCAAGTGTGGTGGATTTACCGCTCCCTGTCGGACCGGTTACAAGTATTAAACCTCTTGGTTTTTCGGCAAGTTCTTTTACTACATCAGGAATTCCTAATTCTTCAAAAGTTGGAATATCTGTTGATATTGTTCTCATTGCCATTGCATAGTGACTACGTTCTCTATAGACGTTAATTCTGAACCGTCCAACTCCCTCTACTCCATAACTGCAGTCAAGTTCCCAATTTTGTTCGAGAACCCTTCTTTGTTCATTGCTGAGCATATCAAATATAATTTTTTCAACATCATCTCTTGTAAGCGGTGGATGGTCTACTCTCATTAATTTTCCATCAACTCTTATAACGGGAGGCAGCCCGACAGAAATATGCATATCACTGGCATTTTTTTCATAAACCAAATTTAATAGTTGTTTTATCAACATTTTCCTCTCCTTAATTCTCTCTATATTTTACTGTTAAATCATTAAAACACCAAGGGCAATCTGACATTTCCTGTGAAACCTCTCCTTTACAGTGGTTGCAGGTTGTTGTGGATAAATCATCAACAATTCTCAGTCCGCATTTTGCACACGACACCCAGCCGTTTTGAATAATTACTCCGCATCTGTTGCAGGTTTTTTTGATTTCATATTGGCAAAACGGACATTTGTAATATTCTTCTCCCACTGGTTTGGAACATCCCGGGCAAATCATTGAGCTTCCTTCGCCGGTAAATGTTACTCTTATTACTTCATCCAGGGTTGTTAATCCTTCACTTGCAACATCTAGCGCATATTCAACAAGGGTTTTCATTCCCGATAGCTGGGCGGTATATCTTAATATTGAAGTATTAGCGCCTTTTGCTATTAAATCTCTTATCTCGTCATTAATTTTCATTACTTCATAAACGCCAATTCTTCCTTTATAGCCGGTCCCGTTGCATTTTTCACAACCTTTTCCCTTGTAATATAACGTTTCCCTGTTTTCTATACCGAGAAACTCAAGAGTATTATTGTCCGGCTGGTACTCTTCTCTGCAGTTTATGCATATTTTTCTTAAAAGACGCTGGGCTATAACCCCTATAGTTGAGCTTGCTATAAGAAACGGTTCGATTTCCATTTCCTGCAACCTCATTATGGCGCCGGGCGCATCATTTGTATGCAGCGTTGTGAAAACAAGGTGTCCTGTTAGTGCGGCTTCAATTGCCGTTTTCGCTGTTTCTTTGTCTCGTGTTTCTCCGACAAGCATTATATCAGGGTCTTGACGCAAAAATGCTTTGAGGATTTTTGCGAAATCTAGTCCTATTGCTCTATTGACCTCCGATTGCGTGATTCCGCTCAGATCATACTCTATGGGATCCTCTACTGTTGATATGTTGACTTCCGGTGTATTTCTCTCGCTTAATGCACTGTATAAGGTTGTTGTCTTTCCGCTTCCCGTTGGCCCCGTTACAAATATTATTCCGTATGGTCTTGATATCATTTCTTTTACAATGTTTAATGTCTCTTCTCTGTTTATTAATTGGTCAAGCCCGAGAGAAATGTTTGAATTATCAAGAATTCTCATTACAATCTTTTCGCCAAATTTGCCCGGCAGGCTGGAAACCCGAAAATCAATTACTTTGTTAAACATTTTTACTCTTGTCCGACCGTCTTGCGGGAGTCGTCTTTCTGATATATCAAGTTCTACTATGATTTTACATCTTGATATAAGCGCGCTCTGGATTTTTTTTGGAATTTTTTTATAAACGCTTAAAACGCCATCTTGTCTAAACCTTATTGTTAGTTCCTTTTCCCCGGGTTCTACGTGAATGTCGCTTACCCCTCTTTTTATAGCTATACCCAATATGCTGTTTACAATCTGAATTACAGGCGCTTCTTCCGCTGAAGCATTTAAATCATCCAGGTTAAGCTCTTCTGTTGGTGTTTCTATTACATCTATGTTCATTGAAGAGATTAATTCATCAGTGTTTTGTTCTATTATTTGGTTTTTTTCTTCATCCGGGTTTATAAAATTTTTGTTTATAAATATTTCAAAATCATCTTCCAGAATAACTGTCTTGCTGACAGTTATATCTTTAAAATCTCTTAATCCGTCTTTTATTTCTTTTTCTGCAACTATGTTATCCGGGTTTACAAATCCAAAAGTAATATAGTTACCGCTTCTTTTGATCGGAATAAATTTATTTTGAATTAATGTTTCTTTTGAAAAAATACCCAGTAATTCTTTATCTATTTCAATTTCTGATATGTCTGTAAAAGTAACTCCATATTGAATTTCCAGAGCTGTTTTAATTTGAGTGTATAATTCTTCTCTTTCAACAAATTTTAGGTCGCAAATTGATCTGATAACTGATAAATCTGTTTTTTGTGAATGCTCAAGTGCCAGCTCAAGCTGTTCTTCGGTAATTATTCCGGTGTCTATTAATATATTACTGAGTGAATTTTTTAAAATCGTCATTAATTTTCCTGATTTTTTATTCTTTGTATGAAATTTCTTCAATGTTTAAAAGATCTTCTGTTATTTTTGGAAAACTTTCCTGATCCGTTATAAACGAAATTATTTTATCCTCGGATTTAATTATAGTCAAAACTTTTTGAGGAGTAAAAACCACAATCTTTAACAATTTTTTGAGCTGTATATTCATAAGGAAAATTTTTAGATTTTCAAAAATAGCTGTTGATATAGCGGCAAAACTCTTTGAATATTCGGGATTTCCGGTTGAATTTATTAGCTTTCCTTCGGTATCAACTACCGTAAATACTTCAAAATTCATAAGATCAGCATATGGTGTTATATCGGTTTGAGAAAAGTCTTCAATTCCTGTAACCTCATCGAGGTTTCCATAATCAAGGTGGGAAAAATATTTTTCCCAGATAGAAAACAAAATTTCATCGCTTGTTTTCATTATATAACTGTTTGTGTCAGCTGTTTCAAAGAAAATTCTTGTCGGAAATTGAAGCTCCAGTTGTGTAAGATAGTTATGAAGAGTATGATATACTCCCGCAATTAGAGCTCCGGTTATTTGAGCTCTTTGTTTATCTTCAAAATCATTAGCAAGAACAAATCCTCCTTTGTCTATTAATGCTATTTCCTTTAGAGCTGTAAAATCCTGCTTTATTTCATTAAACTGTTGGTATATTTTTTCGCCTGAAATCGTTGAAATTACGTTCAATTTGGAGTTTGGAATGTCTTGTGTTCCTTCGTTTGCTTCAATAACATTTTCAATGTCTCTGTTGTTGACAAGAAGTTTGCCGATAGAACCTATTTTTCCTTTTGATTCAGTGTCATTTGAAGTTATATCCTCTGAAAGCCTTGCTTCCACCGGAATATAATCCATATTGTTTTCAGGCTCTTTCGGTAAAAGTTCGTTTTCTTCCAGTTCTTCTGTTTGTAAATCTTCTATATGATTTTGCGAAAAGTCTTCCAGGAAAACTTCATCCTGCTTTTCGGGAGTTTCCTTCCGGCAAGATGACTCAGGGTATAGTTCCTGATAACTTAAAGGGGTTTTTTGTTCTTCATAAACAGTTTCTTCTTTTTTTTCTTCTTCATAAGGTTCAAAACTTACGGTTTCGGTATGATAATCTTCTGTAATTTCTTCTGTTTCATCTGTTTCTTCGGAAATGAGCTCTGTGTTTTGCTCATTTATTTCAATTGCTTTAATTTCTGTGATTAAACAAAGAATTGCAAAGCTGAAAAAGAAGCTTGCTGCTATGATTATTGGATTTATGTCCAAAATAAAATCAGGTTTAAGGGCGAATTGAGGCAGTTCAAAATAATTATTTGCAAAATAAGTTCCGGTTAAGCAAAGTATATTTGCGATAATGCCTGTAATTGCTATTTGCAGGGTTTGTCCCAGGTTGGCTACGGGATAAACCACAAAGCTCAATGACAAATAAGCTGCGAGTGTGCCAAAAATATACACAGGTATGGGAACTTCCCTTGTTTCCGGTGATAT
>CAYZIV010000080.1:0-6323 GCA_964478475.1 uncultured Gammaproteobacteria bacterium
AAAATGAATAAAATCCCCACTCCTATGGAAATTAAAAAAGTTTTGTTTTTTAAAATGTCATTAGGATCCAATTTAGAACCTCTCTCTTCTTTTCCTAATTTTCAAAAATACTTTAATTTGAATCGATAAATTGAATGTTTTTGTTGTTGAATATATATATTAATTTTACAACTGAATTGATATTACTTTCTCATACGCTTGTATTACTTTTGAGGTAACTTGTGTTGCGACCCTTACACTCAATTCAGCCTTGGACATCGCTACCATTACATCATGAATATCTGCTCCGTTCCCTAACATAGCGCTTTCAAGCACTTGGTCCGGAGCTTTAACAGTATTATCAGAACTTTTTACTAAATCTGTAAAAACTTCCTTGAATTTGGGTATTTCATCCTGTTTCTGTACAGAATTCGGTTTTAATGAGTTTTCAAAAGGATTTATCTTTGTTTGATCCATATCAACTCTCAGTTTTAATTTAGGGATGAATTTATTATCCATTTTTATCTCCTCATTTTGATTATTTTTAATTTATTATCCAAGGTAATTTGAAAGAATATTTTTAACATAATTTTGCGTTTCTTTGAACGGGGGGATCCCTCCGTATTTATCTACATTTGCAGGACCAGCATTATATGCAGAAAGTGCCAGAATGATGTTTCCGTTATATTTTTTAAGCATATTTTTAAGATATCTGACGCCGCCTTCGATGTTTTGTGAAGGACTAAAAGGATTTAAAACACCTACTTCTTTAGCTGTGCCAGGCATTAACTGCATTAAGCCTTTTGCTCCGGCTGTTGATACCGCATTTGGGTTAAATGCCGATTCCTGCTTAATAATCGCCATTACAAGTTTTTCATCAACATTATGTTTGTGCGAAGTCGAGCTCACCATATTTTGAATATCTGCTTTAGTAAGCTTGGCAGGGTCTGCTACTTTATATTTTAATGGTTCTGAAGGTTTTTGCTTTAATATTTCTGAAAAAGCTGAAACTTCTTTCTTTTTTTCTATTGCAGGAGAAGAAAGACTTTTTGTTTTTTCCGTGATTAAACTTTCTATTTGCTCTACTCTTTTTTGCGCAGAAGCAAAGTTTGAGCTTTGGGTTAATTGCGATACTGTATTGTTAAACATTGCTCCTTCCCTCCATTTTTGTTATCGAAATAAATTATAATGAAGTTCAGTAAAAAATCTAAATTTCCTACACTTGAATGAGTTTAGAAATTCAGATTATCAATATATAAAATTTTTTAAAATTTTATTTTGATTTTATATATTTATCTTTAATTAATAAAGTTGTACCTGATAATAAATATACAAATTTTATAAAGGCAAAGCTTAATAAGGTTAATATTATAAATAATATTGGCAATATAATTTTGATATTATTATAAATATAAATTGAATCAAATAAATCAAAGGTAAAAGAAAAAATTTTGAGCAATATAGTTAAAATCAAACCTCCCAGAATAAACAAAAGAGCAAAAATAACGGCAGGTTTCTTTTTAAAATAATCTTCGTTTGTTGTATTTGCTTTATGTAAAAGTATTTTTATATTTTTCAAATACATTTTTACCTTTTAATTTATAAATATTTTTTATTATACATAAAAATACAAAAAATAGAAACCTTTCAAAACAAATTGTTAATAAAGTTGTCTTAAATTTATCTTGAAATTAATTAAAGAAAATGATTTTCTGTAATCTTCCAGAATTGGCCAGAAAAATCAAAATTTGAAAAATAAAAAACCGGACAAAAAATGCCCGGTGCATAAAAAACGGTAGGTAGGATAATTTATGATAAGAAGTTCATTAAAGAAGGCTGGATGATTCTTGCTCCAACCTGTAATGAAGCTTGAAGAGCTGTTTCCTGGAATTTCATATCTGAGACGACTTTTGCAAAATCAATATCTTGAGCCAATGATTTTTTATCTGATAAATTGATGGAATTATCTTTATGTATGTTTTCTGTGATATCAAGTCTTGTTAATAAGCCTCCAAGAGTTGATTGAGCTCCGATGAGAGTTGAAAAACTGGCATCCAGTTCATCAATTTTATCTCTAATGACGTCCATATCAGGAGGGTCAGTTTCGAGTTCTTCTTTTAATGTTATCAGGGTGTGAAGTAAGCCTTCTCCTTCCAATGTATCAGGAGTTACAGGGTCATTGTCGTGGTCTCCCGTATAATGATAACCAAAAAGAGCATCTCCGCTCATATTTACTGTAATATCAACTCCTTCTGATATTTCTACATCTCTTTGATGTGACCCGTTTTCAGAACCGTTATATTTAAATTCTCCTGGTGTGGGCTCTGTATATGCAGGAGAGTTAGTTACTTTCCCCCCAAAAATATATTTGGAACCGTATTTTGTATTTCCAATATCTTTTACTTGATGAATTAACTGATCTAATTGAGAACTCATTAAATCATACTCTTCTCTGCCTGTTGTTGCATTTAATGACTGAAGAGCAAAATCTCTCGCGTTATGAACAATATCCAGAGTCGTCATTAATGATTTATCAGCAGTTTCCAGTTCGGATCTTGCTGTATTTATATTGTTTAAATAATTATCAATCTTTCCTAATGCAGAATCAGAAGATAAAACGGTCGTTGCAGAAAAAACATCCTGTGATGCCTTTACAAATTCTTTACCCGAGGCAGCTTTTCTCTGTAGTTCTATTAAAAGATTCTGGTTTTGATAAAGATTTCTCAACACCCCGTCACTCATAGAATTATTTGTTATTCTGTCATAACTCATTGAATATTCCTCTTAAAATTATCTGACCATATTTAAAATAGTCTGAATATTGCTGTCCACTACATTAAAAACCCTTGCTGACGCTTCGTAAGACCTTTGAAACTTGACCAAATCAACCATTTCTTCATCAAGGTTTACTCCTGTAACAGATTCTCTTTTTGAACTTACTTGTTGAGAGATGTTATCTTTAATTTCATAGTTGTTTTTTATGGAACTTGTCTTATTGCCAATTTCTCCGACAATGCTTACCATATATTGTTCCGGAGTGGCTCCTCCAAGTCCGACCATAAGTTTATTTCTGAGTTGAGCCATTTTCAATGCATTGCTTCCATCTCCTGTTTCTTCCGCATCAGAAGATATATCTGCTGCTGCTATTTGATATGGATTATCAAGTATAGAGTCACTTACTTTTATGTTTTCTGCTGTAATGTTTATAACGTCTTCTGCATCATCTACAAAAAAGTTTGGAGGCGCAAAAGGAGGATTAAGCGGGTCTCCGTCATCAACAGTTAAAATATATTCCCCCGGATTAAGAGGATCTTCCATCATATATTGACCATTGACTTGTAAGTCATTTAATTCTTCTGCAAATTCTGAGGCTAATGTATCAATATTATCCATAGCCCCCTTTATTGTGAGTTTATTAGGATCTGATCCGGACATTTCCAAGATTGCTCCCAGTTTTCCTGAATTTATAATTGAAGAAGCATCAGAAATGAGAACTCCTCCTGTTTCATTTTCGATTTGTAATATTGCCGGATTGTCTGCATCTCCTGTTGCTACTCCAAAATGTCCAATCTGATTTCCACCTACAACTAAATCTGTATTTCCAGCGGTAATTGTTGTAGAACCGTTTGTTTGATGTGTAATATCTACCGGGATAAGGGACGAAACTTCATCAAGAAGTTTATCTCTTTGATCCAGAAGATGATTAGGTGCTGAACCTTCAGCCTGTGATTGAATTATGGTTTTGTTTAAATCAGCTATTGATTCTAATTTATCATTTAAATCATCTGTCATTAATTTTATTTTGCTGGTTTCAAGTGTATTAGGATCTGTATAATCACCTGCCAAGCTGATTCTTAAATCATCGAGTTGAGAATACATAGAATTAAAT
This sequence comes from uncultured Gammaproteobacteria bacterium, assembly GCA_964478475.1. Taxonomy (GTDB): domain Bacteria; phylum Cyanobacteriota; class Vampirovibrionia; order Gastranaerophilales; family UBA9971; genus CAYZIV01. Next base: position 3,869 of record CAYZIV010000080.1, read on the forward strand.
TGTGTGCAAAGTTCTGTAGCGTTTTGAATAACGCTGTTTCTCATTACAATATCAGTTGGGTTTGATGCTAATTGATTAAGTGATTCATAAAATTTGTTTAGAGAATTATTAACTCCGACATCATTTAATTCATTTGTCATATCTTCAATAAATCTTGCATTTTCGTTTAATTCTTTGTAATAATTAAGCGCAGTATTTTCTTTTCGATAATAATCATCCAGATAAGCTTCTCTATTTCTGGTTATAGCATCTATTACTGCTCCTTGAGAATTGTAAATTGCTCCTTGGGCTGTGTTTGAATCGTTACTTCCGTTTAATTGTGATAATTCTGCTCTTTGTTTGCTGTATCCCGGTGTATTGACATTGGAAATATTGTTACTGATCAGGTCAATAACAGCTTGATTTAATGATAAAGATCTTTGAGCATTATATACTCCAGCTAAGGTTGAAGTCATGTCAGTTTTCCTCCGCCTTTATACTTCATGTGTAACTGAACTCATTGTTTGAGAGGTTTCTTTCTTTGCAACCTTGCCTTTATTGTTATAATGAGAGTTTTCAGGAACAAGCACATTAACTATGGATGATATAGAACTTTGTACTATATTTAGAGAATGCTTTATAAGTTCTGCACTTGCATTATTTTCCTTTTTAACATTTATGACCAGATCGTTTAGTTTGTTTTTTAAGTTTTTCATGTGTTGTGCTTGTTGTTTTTCCGGAATGTTTTCAATTATTTCTGTTAAAGAAACGCCTTCCGGGTAAAGTTGTTTTCTTTTTTCTTCAAGTTTTTCTACTGCGCTGTTATATTTTTCTAACTCTAAATCTGCGTTAACCATACCGTCAACATCACCCTTAATAAGATAATTTTTTTTATTAACTATATATTTTTCAAGTTGAGAACAAGCTTCTATTTCTTGTTCCAGTATTTTTTCCAGTTCCAGTATTTCTTTTTGCATATTATTCAAAACCTCCCGAGTTAATTATTTTAAGCTGTATAATCCGCTAAAATGCTTGTACCGAATTTTAGAGCATCTTTTATTTCGTTATCTTCTATTTCTGTTATGTTATAATTGTTTGCTATTTTCCTGATTTTATTTATTAAATCATTATCAAGTTTGCTTGTTCCTTCCTGTGATTCGCTTGAAGTAGTGCTTATATTTTTTGAAGAAATTGATACTTTAACGCTTTGTTCATCTTCAATTTTTGTTTTGAGTGAGTTTTCATGCTCAACTTTCCCCGCTTTTTTAAAAGCATTTTGAGCCGCTATTGCCTGTAAATTACTTGTTTGAAAACCTATACCGCTTATTGTCATTTTTTATCCTGCCTTTTTATATTGCATCTTTCATTTGTTCGTAAATTTGTTTTGCCAAACCAAATGAGGTTTCAGATGATGAAGCTATATCTTTAGCTATTTCATCATAAAACATTGACCTGAACATCTCTTCGCCCCTGCCGCCTGAAAACATTTTTTCCCGATCGATAGTTGCATCAAGCGCCTTAAATAATTGATTTATGAACACTGCTTCAAATTGTTTCGCCGCTTCCATAAGCTCTTCATCACGTTTATTGTTGAACTTCATTGTTGACAGTTCATTAATTTTATTTTCCTGGATATTTATTTGAGTTTTTTGAAATCCTGATGGTCCGAGCATTTTTATTATCCCTATTATTTATTAAATTATTTCCAACTTGGCTTGCAGGCTTCCGGCTGCGTTTAAAGCCTGTAATATTGATATTAGGTCATAAGGCGTTACACCGATAGAATTCAGAGCCCTTACCAATTCATCTAAACTTGCATTTGCCGGAACTTCTACAAGTCTGCCTTCTTCTTTTTTAACTTCTATATCTGAATTTTCAACTTCGAGAGTTTCGCCCACAAAGGCCATATCTCCCGGTTGAGAAACCTCATTCGTGGTTGTGACTGTGACACTTAAGTTTCCATGAGCGACCGCTGCAGGAAGCAACCTTACGTTATTTCCGATTACTATTGTGCCTGTTCTTTCATTTATTACAATTTTGGCTACATTGTCAGCGCTGTGAAGAGTGAGATTTTCAAGGAGTGAAATAAACTTGATTCTATTATCATTGAGACTCTCCGGTATACTTACTTTTATTGTGCTTCCATCAATAGCCCTTGCCGGTGCAAGATTATTGCTTACAGTTTCAGCAATTCGGGATGCCATTGTAAAATCCTGTTTGTTAAGCACTAGTTTTAGGTCACCTTCATTACCGATCGGAGTTGTTATGTCTCGTTCAATTATTGCCCCGTTTGGAACTCTGCCTGAAGTTACGATAGTTGTTCTTACAGAGCTTCCTCCAGCTTCTACATTGGTGCCGCCTACGCTCAGAGGTCCCTGGGCTACGGCAACAACTTCTCCGTTAGGCGCTCTTAAATGAGTTTGTACAAGAATACCTCCTTCAAGACTATCTGCATCAGCTATGGAAGAAACTAAAA
>CAYZIV010000081.1:0-1439 GCA_964478475.1 uncultured Gammaproteobacteria bacterium
TGTTATTACAGCTTTTCTTCGATTTGATTCCATTATAACCATTAATATAGAAATATCAGCAGGGTTAACCCCGCCAATTCTTGAGGCCTGAGCGAGAGTTACGGGGCGAATTTTTGAAAGCCTGTCTCTTGATTCTTGTGAGAGCTGTTTGATTTGTTGATAATCAATATTCTCAGGAATTTTAATTTTTTCTAATCTGTCAGCTTGCTCTATTTGAAGGTTTTGTCTTTCTATATAACCGGAATATTTTATTGTAACTTCAACTTGCTCTTTAATATCTTTGGAAAAATTTGATTCACTGGTTATTTTATCAAGTCGGGAAATCGCTTCATAATTTATCCCGGGCCTTTTTATCAAATCCGCAAGGCTTAGGCTTAACTTTATTTCCTCATTATATTCGGCTAAAACAGCTTTTGTTTGGTCATCAGGTTTAACTCTTGTCGTTGCAAACCTTTGAATTTCACGTTTTATGGTCTTTTGTTTTTCTTTAAACCGCTGCCATCTTTGGTGGTTTACTAACCCAACCCGATATCCAAGCGGAGTTAGTCTGGCATCAGCATTATCCTGTCTTAAGACAAGGCGATATTCAGAGCGGGAAGTCAGCATTCTATAAGGTTCTTCAATATCTTTAGTGACAAGATCGTCAATAAGCGTACCTGTATAGGAATTACTTCTGGATAAAGTTATCAGCTGCTTTCTGTCGACCAGTCTTGCGGCATTAATGCCGGCGATAAGTCCTTGTGCAGCGGCTTCTTCATAACCGCTTGTACCGTTAATTTGTCCTGCGGCAAACAGTCCTTCTATTTGTTTAGTCATAAGCGTGTGAGAAAGCTGAATAGCTGGCATGTAATCATACTCGACCGCATAAGCCGGTTTTATAACCCATACATTCTCAAGCCCTGGCAATGATCTCAGCATTTTAAGCTGAACATCAGCAGGCAAACTGGTTGAAAAGCCCTGTACGTAGGTTTCGTAAGTATTGCGACCTTCCGGCTCAATGAAAATATGATGAGATTCCTTATCAGAAAACCTGACCACTTTATCTTCTATAGAAGGGCAGTACCTTGGACCTGTTCCCTGAATCAATCCGCCATAAAGCGGTGACCTGTCGAGATTTGCCAATATTATTTCATGTGTTTTTTTTGTTGTTCGAGTCAAATAACAGGGTATTTGTTCTCTTATCGGCCTGTCAGGTTCGAATGAAAAGAAATTAAGCTCTTCATCACCGGGCTGAATCACTGTTTTTGAATAATCGATTGTTCTGGAATCAACTCTTGCAGGCGTTCCTGTTTTTAATTTTTTAACCGTGAACCCCAGCTTTTCAAGTGAAGCTGAAAGCCCTATTGCGGGCATTTCTGCAAGCCTTCCCGCGGGGAAATGCTGCAGTCCTATATATATTTTTCCGCTCAATGACGTTCCTGTGGTTAAAACAACGGATT
>CAYZIV010000081.1:1539-6319 GCA_964478475.1 uncultured Gammaproteobacteria bacterium
GTAACAATGCCCATCACGCCGCCCATAGCATCAACTTCCCTTACCAGGTTGGATTTTGCCGGTCCTCCTATAGAAGGATTACAGGGCATCGTTGCTGTATTTTCCAGGTTCAAAGTTGTTAAAAGAGTCCTCGCTCCAAGCCTTGCAGAAGCAATAGCTGCCTCACATCCGGCATGACCACCTCCGACAACAATTACATCAAATTCAAAATCTTTTATCAATTCACTCATTATTATTCAATAAATTTAAAAACAATTACCTGCTGCATCATTGTTTAATTATAGCCCAAAACCAACAATTTACCCGAGTTAATAATCATAAAATATAAATATTTAACTCCAATTAATAAATAACCTGAATCACGACTCAAGACATTTAATAAACCGGCATGCACCGCTAAACACAGCTCATAAATGTTTTTTAAACTAAAATTTATTAACAAATGTTAAATAAAATCTTACGTTTTGCATTAATCAACAGGCTGTGTAATAATCAAATACGTTAATAGTCTAACCATTCCTTTCTTGACTGATGCGGCCATAGGTCGCATTTATTTTTTGTAAAAAAATAAAAATTAATAAAATTTTATCTATATTTAAAAATTTAATAAAGAAATAACATTTTTCTAACATAATTCTAATAATCTTTTTCTAAGCTTTAAATTAAGAACTAAATTTTTAGAATTAAAACAAATGATTAACAACATTTCAAATACTGTCCCTAAATACAATACGGTTTTTAAAAACAAGTTGCTAAACTTGAAGAATAATCCCACAACATTTGGTTCATCAGCAGCCAAACTTGGTAAAACAGTAAGCAAGCCCGACTTTATCAAAAGTGCGGGTTTATTTTTTAGAAAAAAAACCGCAGCCCTTTTAAATAAAGGCATTGATCAAACGGGTTCAAATGTTATTAACTACGGGAGTAAAGCAATAATAACCCCTATGATAATTCTGGGAGCAGGCAGAGCCATAAAAGAAAAAAAAGAATCCATAAAGGCATCTGCGTTAATGAATTCTATTCAAGGAGTTTTAACCCTTGCTTCAGCAACAATAATAAGCGCTGCAACAAACAAAGGGTTAAATAAAGCTGCAAAAAAAGGGAAGCTGGGCAATTTTATCGACCCGGAACTGGGAAAATTTTTTAACCCAATTACAGAAACCGGCAAAAAACACTTAAGCAAGTTAAAATCCATAGCTACAATAGGGATAACCATTGCAGCTATTCCTGTTACTTCTGAATTATTAAACAGAATTCTACCCAAACTTATAAACAAACGCAAAGAACCTGAAATTAATCCATATGTTTCATCTGTTTTTTCTACATTTGGGAGCAATGAAAACATTTTTGAAAAAAAATTAAAAATTGAAAGTGAAAAAGATGACTAGCATAATTCAAAGCACTCTAAAACCTGTATCAAAAGCTGTACAAAGCCATATTACAAAACGGACGGCAAGTAATTTATATGATGCGAAATTTCTACTGGGAACTTCAATAGCGCTTGATGTTTACTCAAACTCAATGGACTATGTAAAGATCAGCCGCAATAAAAAAATAAAAAAAGAAGAAAAAAATTATTTAAAATCCTACAAAGCATGTCAAACTTTTGTCTCAACCGCAGGTCAACTTGCAGTTGGCACTACGCTTTTGAATAAAAAATTGCAGGAAAAAATGTTTAACGGGTTTAAAAAAACGGTTGGTTTATCCTCAAAAACACTTAATTCTAATGCATCAAACACTTTCAGAGTTCTGTCGACTCTCGCCGGGAGCATAGTAATCACAAAACGGATTTTAGTCCCTCTTATAGTCACTCCATTAGCTTCTTTTTTCAAAAATAAACTTAATGACAGAGAAAAAAATATTTATGAAAAGGATAATGATTAATAATTTAACTTTTAAAATCACAGACAAGATTGAAAAACGGAGGAAACTTCGATATGAAAAGCATGGGTAATACAAATTTAAAGCCATTCAAGCACATTGAAAACTTCAATTCTATCAAAAATTTTTCGCCTATAACATCACAAAGAAAAAACGAACCTGTATTCAAATCTTATTTTTATATAAAGCCTAAATCATTAACTTCTAAAAATAGCGTAGTAGATACGATAACAGAAAAAATTTTAAAAACATTTTTCAATTATAAAACGCCCTCTCAACAAAAACTTTTCAAAGAAGAGGTAAAGAGGTTTCAAAAAATACAAAAGCAAATTAACAAAGAGCTCAAGACTGGGACAAAACTTAATGAAATATATTAATGGCGAAAGCATAATAAAATAGCTGAATATAAACAACGGACTTTCAAAATTTGAAAGTCCGCTGTTTAGTTATCAAACAATTTATTTTTAAAATTACCCGGCAGTTTCAGGATTTTCCCAATCACCAACATTTCCGGAATTTTGTTCACGGCAATCAGTTTCAGAATCCTCGCAATCACAATTTTGACATTGGCAATTTTCTGCCTGACAATGATTTTCCGGACTTCCGCCTTCTCTTTCTCTTTTAACTCTTTCAATAATTTCATCAACTTCGTCTTTATCCAGAGTTTCTTTATCTAAGAGAACTTTTACTATTTCATCCATCATATCCTTGTTTTCAAGCAAAATTTTCTTAGCAAAATCATATCTTTCCTGAATTATTTCTTTTATTTCCGCATCAATCATTGAAGCAACTTCTTCAGAATAATTTCTATCGGTTCCGAAGTCTTTGCCAAGGAATACATGCTCATTTTTCTTTCCATAAGAAATTGTACCGAGTTTCTCGCTCATTCCGTAACTGGTAACCAATTTCCGGACGAGATTAGATGCTTTTTCTATATCATTTTGAGCTCCAGTTGTTATTTCTTCTTCACCAAAGGTTATTTGCTCAGCAATCCTGCCGCCTAAGAGCATAGCAATTTGATCCATAATCTGGGTTCTTCTAAGGGTTAAGTGGTCTTTTTCCGGCAAAGTCATAGTGATACCGAGAGCCATCCCTCTAGGAATGATTGAAACTTTATGCAGCGGGTCACAATTTTTCAACAATTTAGCCAAAAGTGCGTGTCCCACTTCATGATAAGCTGTATTTTCTTTTTCGCGATCATCAATTATCCTGCTTTTCTTTTCAGGACCGGCAAGGATTTTATCAATTGCTTCTTCGAGATCATCCATATCAATTTCTTTTTTATTTTTTCTTGCAGCGAGCAGCGCGCCTTCATTTATAAGATTGGACAAATCAGCTCCTGTAAAGCCTGGTGTTCTCTTTGCGAGTGTTTTAACATTAACTTCCGGCGCAAGAGGCTTGCCTTTAATGTGTACATCAAGTATCTGTTCTCTTCCAAGCACATCAGGTCTGTCAATAACAACCTGTCTATCGAACCTGCCCGGTCTTAAAAGGGCATTATCAAGAATATCAGGTCTATTTGTAGCCGCTACAAGAATAATTCCTGTAGTGCCGTCAAATCCGTCCATCTCAACAAGAAGCTGGTTAAGAGTTTGCTCTCTTTCGTCATGTCCGCCACCAAGTCCTGCTCCACGCTGTCTTCCTACCGCATCAATTTCGTCTATAAATACAATACACGGTGCGTGTTTTTTTGCCTGTTCGAATAAATCTCTTACCCGTGAAGCACCGACGCCCACAAACATTTCCACGAAATCAGAACCGCTTATGCTGAAGAATGGAACTCCTGCTTCACCGGCTACAGCTTTCGCCATAAGAGTTTTACCTGTTCCCGGTGAACCCACTAAAAGCACGCCTTTAGGGATTTTTGCCCCCAAAGAAAGGTATCTCTGGTTATTTTTAAGGAAATCGACTATTTCTTCCAATTCCTGCTTGGCTTCATCGATTCCTGCGACATCAGAAAAAGTGACTTTTACTTTATTGTCGAGCATCATTTTGGCTTTGCTTTTTCCAAAAGACATTGCCTGAGACCCGCCTCCCTGAGCGCTTCTAAACATAAGAATCAGAGCTATCAAAAGAAACAGAGGGAAAATTAATGAACCTATCAACCCCAGCCATTGTCCGGAATTATTTGAATGCTCTATTTGAATATCTATGCCTCTTGATTCCAGCTTATCTATCAAATTAGCTTTATCTACAGGAATAGAAACTTTATGTTTCAAAGTTGTCCCCTCTTTTGTAGGGGTTTCAGTTGTCAGGTAATCATTGTATATAGTTACATCAGTTACTTCTTGATTTTTAACCATTTTCATAAATTCTGAATAAGTATTTTCCACCGTATCAGTTCGGGTAGTAAACACTGAATTGATGAAAACCAGCATTACCAATATTAATGTTATATAAACCCCTATAAGTTGATATTTTTTCATTTGTGTTTTTTCCCTTTAAAAATAATTAAATGTTATTCTCTATAATATTTTACTATAACTAAATGTTTTTATTTAATCGGGTTTGGGTTTTTGGTATACAAATTAATAATTAACCCCAACCACTAAATAGCTAAAACACAATTATAGGTTAATTATCCACCTACCCCCATATCCGCAAACCTGTCTTAAGGACAAAAACAGACACTATCTGCTGCTAAAACTCTTATGATGACAATTATTTATATTAATCAGAAATAACTTTCACGAAAATTTCTCTATTCCTGGGTCCGTCAAACTCTCCAAAAAATAGCCCCTGCCACTGGCCTATAATCAGTTTTCCTTCTTCTATTATTATGTTTAGAGAACTTCCCATAAGACTTGCTTTTACGTGAGCGTCAGAATTGCCTTCTGAATGTCTGAATTCTTTATATATCGGAGAAATTTTTTCCAAACTAAAAAGAAGATCAGGTTTT
>CAYZIV010000082.1:0-6246 GCA_964478475.1 uncultured Gammaproteobacteria bacterium
GAGCAAATCATCCGCCCGACAGGACTGGTTGACCCTGAAGTACATATTCGCCCGATTCATAACCAGATTGATGACCTTATCAGCGAGATTAAAAAACGGGCATCTGCAAAAGAACGGGTTTTGATAACTACACTCACAAAGAAAATGGCGGAGGATTTGAACGATTATTTCACCCAGCTCGGGATGCGAAGCAGGTACTTGCATAGCGAAATCAAGTCGATTGAGCGTGTAGAAATTTTGCGGGATTTAAGAATGGGCGAGTTTGACGTCTTAATAGGAGTTAACCTTCTTCGAGAAGGGCTTGATCTTCCGGAAGTCACACTTGTTGCAATTATGGACGCTGATAAAGAAGGTTTCCTGCGGTGCGAGACCAGCTTAATACAAACTATAGGAAGAGCGGCAAGAAATTCATGCGGAAAAGTGATTATGTACGCAGATAAAATCACAGGAAGTATTAAAAAAGCCGTCGGAGAAACTGACAGAAGAAGAAAAATTCAACTGGAATATAATAAAAAATATAATATTACTCCGACAACCATCATCAAACCTATGTCCAACAACCTTCTTGATGTAATAGGATCATTCAGAAGCATAGAGGACGTCGTCGCCGAAAAAATGGCAGAACGGAATTTAAAAATTTCTGACCTGCCAAAAGTTATTGAAAAATTGGAAAAAGAAATGCATAACGCGGCGAAAATTCTGGATTTTGAAAAAGCGGCAGAACTTCGCGACAAATTAAAACAACTACGCGAAATGCACAGGGCTTCTTTAAAAGAATAATAATTAATTTAATAAATTGAAATTTTAAACTTTAAGGTATTTTTTTACTGAAAAAGTGCTGCCCAAAGCTCCGACTATTGTTCCCATAAGCAGTACCGCTAATATAACAATATTGGTGTCGATAGAGTCAATTTTTATGTAAAAAAGATTTGCAAGTTTTATTAAATATGAATGAAGTATAAAAAGTGGAATAATTCCTAAAAAAGCTCCGCAAAATCCATAAAAAATTCCTTGAAAAATATATGGAGCTCTTATATACCAGTTAGAAACACCCATCATTCGCATAATCTCAATTTCTTGTTTTCGGGACTCTATTACGAGATGAACAGTATTATTTATTATGGAAAAAGTCAGGCCTCCAAGAATTAAAATAACTATAAATGCAGCAATATTTATAAAATGCCCCACATTAGCTATTTGATCTACAAGTTTTTCAGCATATTGAACGCCTTCAACAGCTTCCATTTTTTTTACTACTTGTATAAATTTATTGGCTTCAGAATTATCTTTAAGCCTTATTCTTATTGTGTCGGGAAGCGGATTATTCATATCATAAATATTAAGTTGTTTTTTTAAATCTTCCCAAGCTTCTTCTTTAGTAATAATGTTTACTTCTTTAACATTACTGTAATCTAAAAAAGTTTTTGATAAGACCTGAGGATCAACTCCATCTTTTAAATATACAGATACCCTTATTGAATCACCAATTTCGTTTACAAAATGAGAAATAAAAAGACTTGTTCTGAAAAGACAAGCAAATATGCTTAAAATAGCAGCCATAGTGGTGATTATAATCAAATTCATCCAGCGGGTCCTTTGTATACCCTTGATAGTTTCCGCTATGATTCTGAAAAATATTCTAAGCTCCGTGTTCAATTTATCTCCTAATGTTTTTATCTATAGGTTCCTGAATCAATATCTTTAATTATATTACCTTGATCGAGAGTAATTACTCTTTTTTTCATCTGGTTTACAATTGCTTGGTCATGAGTCGCTACAATTACGGTTGTGCCACGTTTATTTACCTGTTCAAGAATTTTCATAATTTCTATGGAAGTTTGAGGGTCAAGATTTCCCGTAGGTTCATCAGCTAATAATAGCGGAGGGCCATTAACTATTGCTCTTGCGATTCCAACTCTCTGCTGTTCACCGCCTGAAAGATGAGAGGGAAGCGCATTTATTTTTTCGGACAGGCCTACTATTTTTAAAGCCCCCTTAACTCTTCTGGTTATTTCTCTGGAACTCATTCCAAGTGCCCGGATAACAAAAGCGACATTATCAAAAACATTTTGATTAGATAGAAGTTTAAAGTCCTGAAAAACTATTCCCATTCTTCGTCTTAAATAAGGAATATCAAAGTCTTTAATTCGGGCGACATCAACTCCACCTACGATAACTTGTCCTCTCGAAGGTTTCTCTTCTCTGTATATAAGCCGCATAAGAGTAGATTTTCCAGCACCGCTAGCCCCTACAAGAAAAACAAACTCCCCTGGTTTTATATGCAAACTAGGACAGTCCAGAGCTCTTAATTTTCCATATTTTTTTACGGTATTTCTAAGTCTTATCATTTTTTGTTTTAATTAAATTTAATGCGTCATTTACAAATTTGTTAGCTACAAGTCCATATTTTTCCATTAGCAAATCGGCAGTTCCGCTCTCACCAAAAGTATCGTTGATGCCGATTCTTTTAACCGGCAACGGAAGATTTTCACTGAGAAGTTCACATACTGCACTTCCTAAACCGCCTATTATTGAATGATTTTCAACTGTTAAGAAAGCCCCGGTTTTTTTTGCGCTTTCCAAAATAGTTTTACAATCAAGTGGTTTTATAACAGGCACGCTTATTACTTCTGCTGAAAACCCTTTTTCTTTCAGTAAATCAGCGCACTTAAGAACCTCAATAAGTGTTTCACCATAAGCTGCAATGGTTATATCTGTGCCTTCTTTTAAAACTTTTGCTTTGAGGTCAAATTTATAGCAATTTTTATCGAAAATTTCAGGCAAATTAGCTCTAGAGACTCTTATGTAAAAAGGACCTTTTGTTTCTGCGGCAAATTTGATTGCAGCTTTTGTTTCAATGCTATCTGCTGGTGCAATGACAGTCACTCCAGGCAAAGTTCTCATAAGACTGATGTCTTCTAAAGCTTGATGGCTTGCTCCATCCTCTCCAACAGTGATTCCTCCATGAGTTGCGACAATTTTAACATCAAGAAAAGGATAAGCAACTGAACATCTTATCTGATCCCACACTCTGCCTGAGGCAAAGACAGCAAATGTACTTATAAAAGCTGTTTTGCCTGAGCATGCAAAACCTGCCGCTGTGCAAATTGCATCCTGTTCAGCTATTCCCATGTTAAAGAATCTTTCAGGAAAAGCTTTTTTGAATTTAATAGTTTGTGTTGAAGAAGAAACGTCCGCATCTAATACGACAATATTTTGATCAACTTTTCCGAGTTTAATTAAAGCCTCACCATATGAGCCTCTCAGCGAACTTATATTTTTTTTATCTGTCAACATTTTTGTTTTAATTCCTCAATAGCTTTATTAAATTCATCTACATTAGGAGCTTTCCCGTGCCAGGCTGCTGTATTTTCCATAAATGAAACACCTTTGCCTTTAATGGTATTCGCAATAATTAATATAGGCTTTGTTTTTTCGATAGAAGTTTTCGTAGCTTCCTGGTAAGCTCCATAAATTTCTTGAAAATCATGTCCGTCAATTTCCAGAACTTCCCAACCAAATGCTTTCCATTTATCTTCTAATGGTTCAAGTGCCATTATATCTTCAGTATTTCCATCTATTTGATAACGATTTCTGTCTATTATTGCTATAACATTATTTAATTTATAGTGAGCTGAAGACATTGCTGCTTCCCAGATTTGTCCTTCCTGAATCTCTCCATCACCCATCATTACAAAAACTTTTGCCGGATTTTTATCAAGTTTTAGTGCAAGCCCTATGCCGTTAGCCACGGATAAGCCTTGTCCAAGTGACCCTGATGAAATTTCGACTCCAGGAATGCACTTACAACTTGGATGTCCTTGAAGTTTTGATCCGATTTTTCTGAAAGTCATTAGTTCATTTTCGCAAAAATATCCACAATTTGCTAATACACTGTATAAAGCTGATGATGCATGTCCTTTTGAAAGAACAAATCTGTCTCTTTTATGCCAATCAGGAGATTTTTTCCAATCGCAACTATGGTTTATAATTTTCTTATATAATACAACCAATAAATCCATTGCCGATAAGGCACCGCCTATATGCCCGGATTGAGCATTATTGATCATATTTAGACAATCACATCTTAGTTTATAAGATAATTTTGTTAATTCGTTTATTTCAGTTTCGCTTAGTTTTTTAATTTCATTCATATTCTTTTCTCAAATCAGCTCTGTTAAATAAAATTTTGAAAAAAAACAAAGGTAATACAGGAAACATTCTTGTTGCTCGGTATGGTTGTGTCAGTAATCTATAAAACCATTCTAGCCCAAAACGTCTAAAAAGAACAGGAGCTCTTTTTATTTTTTTTGACCAAACGTCAAAACATCCCCCTACTCCTATCATAACAGTTTTATTTAAAACGTTCTTATTATATTTTATGAAAAATTCCTGTTTTGGAAACCCCATTCCCACAAAAAGTATGTGCGGTTCAGCATTTTTTAGGTCATTTATAATTTTTTCAGAATTGTCTTTATTAAAATATCCGTGGTGGAAAAACACTGCTTTAAGCGTGGGAAATATTTCCTGTAATTCAATTTTGAGAGATTTTATAGTTTCCGCGCTGCCGCCTAGAAAAGCAACTTTAAATTCATTTTCTTGGCATTTTTGCATCAATTTTTCGCAAAATTCTATTCCGGGAATTTTTTCTGCTTTAAATATTCCAATACTTTTTAGAGCAAGCATAATTCCGGTGCTTTCTGGGATAACAAGCTCTGCTTCACGTATGATTTTGGCTAATTCAGGATTCTGATCCGCGGCATTAATTATTTCAGGGTTAATAGTGACAATCTGTATGCCCTGTCGGGTTTTCATGCAATCTAAAACAAAGCTTGTTAAATCTTCACAAGTTGTAATATCTACAGGATAACCGAAAATACAAGTTTTTTGAACATTTTTTTTTAATGTTTGGACTAAATTTTCCATTATATAACTATTTTACGACCAGTAAAGTGTTCTTATGGGTTAAATAAGGAAGATGAACTTCGGTAACCAGTTCACCCGGAACTAATACAGAAATTCCTGGCGGACAAAGAGCCACTATTTCCGCAGAAACCCTTCCGATTGCCTCTTCAGGCTTAACCGGTTCTTTTTCTGCAATATAAGCTTTTCTTGGTGTACAAACTATTTTAGGAACATGTAAAGGCATATACCTGGTTTTTTCCAGATGAGTAATATCTGAATAATTCTTTGTTGCTATGTTTTGTAAGCTTTCACAAAAATAATAAAGTTCCTCAGGAGTGTTTCCTATTCCGGAAAGAGCTAATACCCCTTCGTCTGTAGCTGTTTCTATTTCAATATTGTATTCAAATTCTAAAATACTCTGGACCCTTTTGCCGCTCAGTCCATCTATAGTAATATAAATTTTTGTGGGATCTATATTTATTTCATGTTCTGTGGAAAGACAGTTTATACCTTTTGTGTTTTGTAGAATTTGCCTTACATATTCTGCGTTTTTTATAGAAAAATCAAGTCTTTGCATTCCGTAATTTGAAGAAAGATAAGCCCTGGCTGCATCAAGACTTGCAAGAAGGATACAAGACGGGCTTGTTGATTGAAGCATTCCAAGATTAGCTTCAATTTCTTCAGGATTAATTTTACTATCCTTGGCTATATGCAGGACGGAACTTTGGGAAAAACTTCCACCTGTTTTGTGTAAAGAATGCACAACAGCATCAGCTCCACATTCAAGAGCTGGTTTTGGGAGTTTATCGTTAAATTTCCAAGTACAGCCGTGTGCTTCATCGACTATTAAAATTACATCTTTCTTTTTGCATATAGATGCGATTTTTTCAATATCGCTTACCACGCCTTCATAAGTTGGATTGGTAATCCAAATAGCAGTTACGTCTTCGTTTTCATTTAGAAGTTTTTCTACTTCCAGTGGATTGACCTGTCCCCAAATTCCCCAATCGTCAAGCCATTCTGGGACTAGCCATACAGGATCTGCGCCGGTCAGTGTTAATCCGCTTATGACTGACCTGTGACAGTTTCTGCCTAAAATTAGTTTTTTCCCTTCTTTTGCAATTGCCAGAGATAAGGCTAAATTACCAACGGAAGAGCCATTTATTAAAAAGAACGATTTTTGTGCTCCGAATAGTTCTGCCATTAAGTCTTGTGCTCTTGCGATAGGTCCGTCAGCAGGGTATAATTTTCCGATTCCTCCAAATTCATCTGTAGAATCCAAATTAATTATTTTTTCGCCAAAAATATAAATGCCCTTATAGTCATTATTAATAATTACCT
>CAYZIV010000083.1:0-6214 GCA_964478475.1 uncultured Gammaproteobacteria bacterium
AATTGAAATGATTGAAGACAGCTGGGAAATCTCCTCTGAGCTGGAGTATTCATTTGAAATACAAGATGTAAAATTTGATACTAATTTTGCTTCAGTCGAAATTAACGAAAATATAATGGGGGATACAAAAGAGATATCAGATATAACAGATGATAAAGGCTTTATAGAAAGCATCTCGAGAAAAATACTTTATCTGCAAAAATATGGAAACGGTTGGAAAATTGTCTCAGATAAAGTTTTATATGAAGAAACGTCTATAAAGCACGGAAATGCTAAAAATATGGATGTAAAAGTGTATGCGCCTGACCAAGTTTTTTCAAACACCAAATATACTATTTCACTTGAAACTGATATCCCTATGGAAACTTTTGCAATCGGATCAATTGTAAAAGAACCTCTCATCTTTCCGCGAAAAAAAACTGATGAAGTTTTCAGACAACTTCCGGAGGATATAAAATTACTTGAAAGACTGGTAAATGCAAACAACGATTCTCTTAACGAATTAGCGGTTGTATCAGTAGGTTTTTGCGACGTTGAAAATGATAGCTATAAAAGACCTGAAATAAAACTTTCAGGGACTGCCGTTATTTTAAAAAGAGTTAATGTAATAAATGTTGTTCAGCCTGAAAAAGACAAGTCTGAAAAAGATAAACCGGAAAAAACCAAAAAAGAATAAAATGAAAAACAAAGTTATCATTTTTTCGTTAGCCTCTATAACTTTTTTAATTGATAGAATTTTAAAAAATTTTATTTTAGATATGCCGGTGTCAAAAGAAAATATTATTTTTGACAGCAGCATAATTGACATAACTAAAGTTTATAATTCAGGCGCTGCCTTTGGAATTTTACAGGGATATTCAAAATTTCTCTTAATTTTTTCTGTTTTTGTTATTTTATTTTTAGTATTTTACATATTTAAAAATCACAAAACATTTAATAAACTGCAAATATCCGGAATCGGATTACTTTTAGGGGGAACAGCGGGGAATTTTTATGACAGAGCGTTATATGGCTATGTAATTGATTTTATCAAACCAAATTTTATCAATTTTCCTGTTTTTAATCTGGCTGATATATTCATAAACATTGGCGTTTTATTGATTTTAATTGAAATTTTGCTATTTAAAAGCATTGATGAAAAATAAATATTCACAAAGCAATTATGAACTTATATAAGCCATTAAAAATCCTTCTTGCTCACAAACTTTTCGCATTCTATCCAATGCTCTTATTTCTGTTTGTCTAATGCATTCTTTTGTTACGCCGAATTTTTTTCCTATTTCCTCTAGTGTTTTGGGTTTTATATGATTTTGAAGCCCGTATCTCATTTCAATAACTTCTTTTTCTCTGCATTTTAATTTTTCTAAAACTGTTAAAATTTCTTTCCTTAATTGTTCAACTTCCGCTTCAAGCTCAGTTTCATAATTCTCGTCCGGTAAGTAATCAA
Organism: uncultured Gammaproteobacteria bacterium; assembly: GCA_964478475.1. GTDB lineage: Bacteria > Cyanobacteriota > Vampirovibrionia > Gastranaerophilales > UBA9971 > CAYZIV01. Next base: position 1,448 of record CAYZIV010000083.1, read on the forward strand.
CTAAACTTTTATGATTTCCTTCCTGGGATTCATAAGTATAATCAATAGAAATGGACTTATGAAAAGCCCCAATATAATCTTTTAACCTGTTTTCTGATATATTCAGTTTATTTGCCACATCTTTTAATGAAATATCCCTGTCATAACAGAGCTTTTCCATTTGTTCTCTTTTTTTTAAATATTTTGAAAAAATTTCCTGAACATAAACCGGGACTTTCATGCAATAAGCCTGTTCAGAAACAGCTTTGTGTATTGACTGTTTAATCCACCAGGTTGCATATGTGCTGAATTTATAACCAAGTTTGTAATTAAATTTTTCTGCCGCTGTAATTAATCCAAGATTTCCTTCCTGAACAAGATCCTGAAAAGACAATCCACAATTGCAGTATTTTTTAGCAATACTAACAACAAGCCTTAAGTTTGCCTGAATCAACTTTTTCTTATCGGCAATATTGCCTTTTTTTACTCCTTTGCCGATTTCTTGTTCTTCTTTTGCTGATAATAATTTTGTTTTGCTAATTTTTTGCAAATAATTTTTTTGAAATTCATTTACCAATAAGCTGCTATTTCCTGAAATCGGGCAGCTCATGCCGGACTTTGCCTTATTTTTCATAAATAAAGACTCCTTCAATCCTACTCTTTTTCTCTCTCGTTAAACCCAATAAAAACTTCGCATTCTTGCGTGCTTATAAAGTTGTCGTAGCTAAAAATAACTTTTTTGCACTTAACAATCTGCGAAGGTTTTAGTAACATTAGTTGAGCTATGAACGAACAAGCTCACACTGGATATATTTAATATATATTTTATATTAACAAAGGAAATAAAGTTAGTCAATAATTTTCACCAAATATTAAGTAATATTAAGAAAAATTCCTATTCCCAACACCTTTCTTAATATTACTTAATCTAAAAGATGTTACTTTACAAGAAATTCCTTCCTGTAAAACAAGAAGCAGCCCGCCAGAAGAACAATAATATTAGGAAGCCATGCCGCAAAGAAAGGCATTACATATTGTGCTTCGCCTAAAGAAGTGGAAACAGCGCGCAATAAATAATAGAAAAAGATAATTAAAATGCTAAACAAAAGCCCTCTGTTAAACCTTACTCTTGGGAAGCTTATAGCCAACGGAACCCCTATAATCGAGATTAAAAAACAAGTAGCAGGCAAAGATAATTTTTCATAAAGTCGTATCTTTAATGCCGTCGTTTCCGCTTTATTTTCCGTATTTTTTTCAAATTCACTTATATATTTTGATAGAGCAAAGAAATTAAGCTCCCTTGCTTTGTTTAAATCCTTCAATTGAGATAAATTAAAGTTCGAATTAAGCGTAGACTCTTTAAAAACAGCAGTATTCATTACTTTACCGTCCATTGAAACTGTATAATTAACAGCCTCATAAAAATTCCATTTACTAAGCTCAGCTTGAGCATATTTTGCCTGCAATACCTGAATTACATCATGTTTTGATAAATCCAAAACTGTTACGCCCTCGAGCTTCTTGTCTTTATAATTACTTACATAAAAAAGCCTTTTCAACTGTTTATTGACATCATATTCCCTGAAAGAAAAATTTGATCTTTCCTGAGGAAGATTTTTTTGCGTCAAAGCATACAACATAAGATTTCTAGCCTGCGTATTAGCAGCCGGGACAATAAACTCATTAATAATAAAGCTTCCCATTGCTGCAACAAAACTAAAAACAAGGACCGGCACGGCAAGTCGCCTTAAGCTCATTCCACAAGCTCTCATCACAGTTATTTCATTGTTTTGATTCAATTTATTAAAAGTAAGAATAACAGCAAGTAAAATCGCCATAGGGATCGTAAAAACAATTATATAAGGCAATTGCAATAAAACAGCAATAAAGGCAATATCAAACGGAATTCCGTAATTAGAGATTTGCTTAACCAGAGATAAAAACTGATCTGAGGCAAATATTAATGTAGTAAAAATAACCACACCCGGAATAAATGATTCAAGTATCTGCCTTAGCAAATACTTGTCCAAAATATTTAACTTAAATTTTTTTATTCGATCCATTAGTTTTACAGATTTATTGAGGTTTTAAATTGTTATAGTATTATATATTTTATAATACTATAACAACATTGAGAAACATGCATTTTAGGAGAATATTATGTCTAATGCAATAGAAGTAAGTGATGCAAATTTTGAACAAGAAATAAAAAAAGCAGAAACACCTGTTTTAGTGGATTTTTGGGCACCATGGTGCGGTCCTTGCAGAAAAATTGCTCCGACTATAGACGAAATTGCTGAAGAATACAAAGGAAAAGTAAAAGTAGTTAAAATCAACACTGATGAAAACGTCCGCACTGCACAAGAATATAGCATAAGCGGAATCCCGAGTGTTTTGATATTCAACAAAGGAGAAGCTGTTGAAAGACTCGTTGGGTTAATGCAAAAAAATACAATTATCTCCAGCGTAGAAAAATACTTATAGTCAGTAAGCTACTTTTTATAAGGTCTTTAAAAAGAGGAGATTTTAAATTTAAAATCTCCTCTTTAAAAGTATAAAAATTCATATAAATTTATAATTTGGATCTCAATTTTTGAGTATACTAAAATAATAATAATAATATTTTCAAAATGGAGCTGAAAAGTTGATAACAAAAAAAGATGTAGAATATGCAGCGAACCTTGCAAGACTAGAACTTAACGAAGAAGAAAAAGAAAAATATACTGAACAGTTTTCAGAAATTTTTGATTATTTTAATCAATTAAATGAAATTGATACAGAAAATATTGAGCCAATGGAGCATGTATTTCCGTTAAAAAACATAACAAGAGAAGATAAAGCAGAAATAACTAATATACGGGAAGAAATTTTGCAAAATGCCCCGCTTGAAGAGTCCGGTTATTTTAAAGTTCCAAAGATATAAATAAAGATTATTAAAATCAATAAAAAAAGGGTTATAAAAATGTCCAAAAAAACAACAAAATATATATTCGTTACAGGAGGGGTTGTAAGCTCTCTGGGGAAAGGGATTGTAGGAGCTTCTCTAGGTAAATTACTTAGAGCAAGAGGGCATTCTGTTACCATATTAAAATTTGACCCATATATTAACGTTGACCCGGGAACAATGAGCCCGTTTCAACACGGGGAAGTCTTTGTTACAGATGACGGAGCGGAAACCGATCTTGATCTTGGACATTATGAAAGATTTATAAATGCTGATTTTGGCAAAGTAAACAATGTGACAGCAGGAAGAATTTACCTTGACGTTATAACAAAGGAAAGAAAAGGTGATTATCTCGGAGGAACAGTGCAAACCATTCCTCATATTACTGATGAAATTAAAAGCAGGCTAAAAGAGGCATCAAAAAACAAGCCTGATTTCTTAATCACAGAAATCGGCGGTACAGTGGGTGATATTGAGGGATTACCGTTTTTAGAAGCTATAAGGCAATTTAAAATAGATGAAGGATTTGGAAACGTAGTTTTTGTTCATGTAACACTACTTCCATACTTGAATACAGCAGGCGAATTAAAGACAAAACCAACGCAGCATAGCGTAAACACCCTTAGAAGCATTGGTATACAACCTGATGTGCTTGTCTGCAGAACATCGAAACCGATTCCAAAGACTGAAAGACATAAACTTGCTTTGTTTACAAATGTGCCTACTGAAGCAGTAATTGAATGCAAAGATCTTCAGACCATTTATGAAGTTCCTCTTGCTATGGAAAAACAGGGGTTGGCCAAAGAAGTGTTAAAAAGATTGGGAATGGAAGACCAAAGCGAACCTGATCTGGAAAATTGGAAAGATATTGTAGCAAGGATTAAAAATCCTGAAAAAACTGTTAAAATTGCAATCGCCGGTAAATATACAAAACTCTCAGACGCCTATATTTCAGTAGTTGAAGCTCTAAAACATGCCGGAGCTGCCTCAGGAGCTAAGCTTGAAATCAAATGGATTTCTTCCGATGATTGTCTGAGTTATGAAAAAGCAGAAGAAGAATTATCTGATGTTGATGGAATTGTAGTTCCCGGCGGATTTGGAAACCGAGGAACCGAGGGCAAAATTAATATTGTAAATATAGCAAGAGTCAAGAATATACCGTATCTGGGAATCTGCCTTGGTATGCAATGTGCGGTTATTGAGTTTGCCAGAAATGTTGCAGGATTAAAAGATGCTCACAGTTCAGAATTTGATATTAATACGCCTTATCCTGTTGTTGCGCTTATGAGTGAACAGGAAAACATAAAAGATTTAGGCGGCACAATGAGACTTGGGGCTTATGAATGTCATTTACAAAAAGGATCGATGGCTCATAAATTATACTCTTCGGATATAATTCATGAAAGACACCGTCATCGTTATGAATTTAACAACAATTACAGAAAGCTTCTCGAGGAAAAAGGTCTTATTTTATCAGGAATTTCCCCTGATTATAAACTTGTAGAAATGATTGAATTATCTGAACACAAGTATTTTGTGGCGTGTCAGTTCCACCCTGAATTCAAATCTCGTCCGGAAAATCCTCACCCATTGTTCAAAGGTTTAATAGAAGCGTCATTGAAGCCATCTGACAAAGCTACAGAAATGGCATTATAGGAAGAAATTCATTACAATCATACATTGTTTGATTGCCAAAAGAGCCAAAGACACATTGCGGGAATTTATGCATTGTCATTGCGAGGGCTTTAGCTTGCGAAAGCAGGTGCTTTTGCTCATTTTTGCCCGCGGCAATCTATATAACGTTTATTTTATGCAATATAACTTTAATCTGTCACCCTAAAATC
>CAYZIV010000084.1:0-6211 GCA_964478475.1 uncultured Gammaproteobacteria bacterium
GAATTGAAAACAAAAGTTTTTAGAAAATATGTGTACGATAAATTTCAAAAAGAAGGAGAGGGCTCAGTAAAACTCTACATTGGAATTCGAGCAGATGAAGCTGACAGGATCGAAAACAGCAAATCTGACAATTATATTAACGAGATTCATCCCTTTATCGAGCATGGAATAGCAAATAAAGATGTTCTGGAGATATTAAATAAAAACGGTATAAGACTTCCTGACTTTTATAACTGGAGAAAACGCTCAGGCTGCTATTTTTGTTTTTATCAGAGTAAAAATGACTGGTTAAACTTGTATGAAAACCATCCTGACCTGTTCAAAAAAGCTATGGAGTATGAACTTGAATCGCTGGATAAATTTAAAAGGTTTGGCTGGAATACAGAAATGGCTTTAAAAGAAATGATAAAGCCTGAAAATATGATTAAAATAAGGGAAGATTATAAAAAACTTCAGGAAAGAAGGGTTAAAAACAAACCTGTATCAAATAATTTATTCGATTCAGCAGACGAAGATAATGGAAGCTGTTTACTCTGCCACCTTTTATAATTAACGGCAGTCATAATCTTCCATATCAGTATAACCATCGTGATCATTATCAATGCCGTCAAAACATGAAACCGGACTGTCCGGACCTTCTGGTTTCGGGCTTGCATACAGGCATTTATCGGGTATTTCCTGCCAGAGCTTGTAAAAAAAGTCCTTGAAGCCTTGTGCAATCTCATTATTTTGAATTATCACAGTATTTTCATCGTGAAGTACATTCCCAGCTCTGGTTAGATTCATTGAGCCTGTTACAAGATGAGTACCGTCTATAAATATAGTTTTCATATGCATTTTGCCGCCAAAATTCTCAACTTTTACTGCCAGCCCAGCATTTCTCAATCTTCTTATTCCAAAAGGACTGGTCTTTGCCCCAGCTGCATCCGCAATGATTTTTACCTTAACTCCTCTGTCATGAGCCCTGACTAAAGAGCTTATTAAATCATTCTGTGTCAGGAAAAATGCTGCAACATAAATTTGTTCACGAGCGGAATCTATAAGCGGAATCAAGGCTGTATTTATAGTATCGTTTTTAGGCGAAAAATATATGGATAACACCGTTCCGTCAGGTAATTTCAAATTTTCTTTATTGATTTTTTCTTTAAAATCATGAAAATTCCCTTCATACATCTGGTTAAATTCCTGTTTAAAAACCTCTACAGCATCAGGAGATCTTATTAAACTCGCTTCATTAATGTTATAACCGCCTGTTCCCGATGAAGAAATATTTGTTGAACCTGTCCAGACTTTATTATCGTCAAAAATAAAGAACTTATTGTGCATTATTCTACCGGGAATATATGCTCTGTCTTTGTATTCAATTTTTGGATAATCTTTTGCCCCTTCCGGAAACTTCGATCTGGCTCTGCCCGATGTCTTTTTATCTATTAAATAATCAGTTTTCACTGTTTTTAGAGTGTTTATTAAATTATGTGTATCTCCATACGGATTTTTGAAATTTATATTCATATCAACGATTCCTCGCAACTTAACTCCTCTTTCTTGAGCATTTATAAGGGCGTTGAAGATTTCTGGCTGGGAACTTATGCCATAAATCGCAAAATCAATGCTCTGTTGCGCATTTTTTATTTCCTTCAATAAAGCCTGACAGGCAGAAGTACGACAATAACTTGCAGGTCTATTGTATTTTGTGGAATCGATAAAATAAATGTCTATAAATTCAGTACTGACATCAGGAATCGGAAGCTCAATAACCTTATCATCCCGCTCTGGAGCAGGAGGTTCGGTTTCGGTAAAGTCAGACACCTCTAAGACGGGTTTTTTAACAGGATGATGGGTTCTGCAATAATTACAAAACCTCGCATTTTCAGGGAGGTCTTCTTGATCAATTATTACGCAGTTTTTGGTGCATTTTTTTGCAAATTTACAATCAGGATGGTGATATATTCCGGAATTAACATTTAAAACTACCTGTCCTTCATGGGGAACACCTTTATCACCTCTGGCAAATACGAAAAATACACTCCCCAGAAGAATTAATAGGATTAATGTTAAAACCAACTTTTTATACATAATTTGATTTTAATACATTAAAGTTATTTTGTAGCGGATATTATTTTTATCACTTTATAATATATCCAGCCGGCAAAGTTGTTTGTAGTCGCAGAATTTGCACTTGTTTTCATCAGGTTCTATGGGCTGGAAGTTTAAACCGCTGATATTTTGGTAAGTTTCGAGAATCCTGTCCCTTATAATGCTGTTATCCTCATCGCAAAGTTGTGTGTAATAGCTTTTGTCGTGCTCTTCCACAAAAATCAGCCCGACCTGCGAAACTTGAGCGTCCTTATGTAGGGTTTCAAATGCAAGTTTATAAAACCTGAGCTGGTTTAAGTATGATTCATAGTCTTTGCCATCTGCTATTTGTGATTTTGACTTGGCTGAACCCGTCTTGTAATCGTATAGCGAATACGTCCCATCGTTATTTAACTCAACCCTGTCAATGAATCCCTTGATAAAATGATCCTCAATAGGCACATAACTAAGCGCATATTCAGTTGCGAAGACGCTGTCAGGCGAAGTTTCCATAACGTTGGGCTAATAATGGTTTAAATGATTAAACCCGATTGTTGCATTTTGGGTTCAATTTAGTTGTAAGATAAACAGCTGACAAAGGAGTTTTTAGATAAAATTAGTATGAAATTGATCCAGAACAGAAAACCCGCCACTTTCTTTTGATTGATGGATTGCCCACTCGAGGGTTTGATGGATTGCGCTTCCGTAATGCTCTGCTTCCCATTCGCTATCGAGAATTGGGATTCTTAAAAGATATGAATACAAAAAGTTTCTCGGGCAATTCAGATAACTATTTAGCGAGCTTGGACTAAGTATAAAATCTTTTAATCTTGCTTCCAGCTCATCTACAAAGGCTTTTTGGTAGTCAAATTTCTCTCTTGTGAATGATTTTGCTATTTCAAACGAGTACTCCTCATCACTTAAATCGTGGTTAAACTGTTCCAGTAGGTCATTCCTGTTGATTACTGATGAGATATAACTTGTCAACTCCTGCGGTTTGCCATTTATTGTGTTTGAATACGTCAAACACAGGCTGTGTTTTGCCCGTGTGATTCCCACAAACAACAGCCTCAACTGCTCCGCTTTTCTGAATTCTTCGTCATCTTCAATGTTATCGCTTTTTTCAACGGGTAAATCCATATTGTTCGGGTTGCGTTTTTTCTCCCAGTTTTTTGCCAGAAGGTTTGGGATATAGACATACTCAAACTCTCGACCCTTCGCTCCGTGCAGGGTTAACAGCTGGACTGCGTTTTGGATATAGTCGTCCCTGTCGATTTCGATGGGTATATTGTCGTTAAACTCCATATCAAGATGCCCTATAAAATCCTGAACTCCAGCAGTTGGGTAAAGACTCGCAAATGCTGAAACTTCATCCACTATCTTTTTTATAGCAAAGATGTTTTCTATCCTGTTAATGCTTGATTTTAGGAAATATTCAAGAATTCCTGTTTTGTTCACCAGCTCTACAATTATGTTTTTAAGACTTTGATGAGATTTGGCCTCTTTTAATTCGCTGTATGTTTCGATGAATTTAGAAACTTTTTCTTTATTTTTCCATTCCCTATCGGGGTTTAATAAAATATTAGAGATAAAATCCTTATGATTAAGCCTGTTTTGCACCAGCAGGAAGTTATAATCCTCCGCCTCAAACTCAAACGGCTGGGATAACAACAAGCCAAACAGCTTATCTGCGTACAATTCGTTATTCTCAAGGGCTTTTAAGTAGAAATAAATTAATATTGATGGTTTAAGCTCGAAAATACTTTTGCTGGTTTTGATCTGGAACGGAATATTTTTTGCTTTTAAAAGCTCTGCAAATGTTTCCAGCTCATCGTTTTTCTTTGCAAGAATTGCTATCTGGGATAAATCAGCTTCTTCGCTTTGGGATAGAGTGTTTACAAGCTTTTCTATGTCTTCGACGATAAAATTGTTTTCCTGTCTAATATCTCCAAACCCGTGAACCTGGGCTTTTTTATCGTTTGAAATTATGCTTTCATTTTTTGCGGTGAGCTTTTTGGAAAAGCTGTAATGGCTAAATTCAGGGTTAACCTCAAGTCTTGTTGAGTCCTGCGAGATGATTTCATAGCTCAAATCAAGTATCGTCTGGGTTGAGCGGTTGTTCTCCTCAAGGCAGATAACTTTAGTTTCAGGGTAGCGTTTGAGGAATTTTTCAAGATTATCGATCTGCGCTCCTTGAAATCCGTAGATTATCTGGTCATCATCACCGACAACGAATATGTTTTCATTATCCGCACCATCTGCAAGTTTAAACACTATTTGGTTTTGAGAATGGTTTGTATCCTGATACTCATCCACCAGAAAGTATTTATACTTTTTAGAAACCTTGGCAAGAAACTCCTCACTGGTATCGAACGCTTCGAGGACAAGGTTTATCATATCACTGAAGTCGATAAAGTTGTTCTGCTTTAGCTTCCTGTCATAAATCTCATATATTTCCCACGCTTCCTGAGCCTTGCCCATTTTTCGCTTATGAGCATCAAGTTTGTCTAAAAAGGTTTTAACCAGTTTCCCCTTAAGCTCTCGTTCTTTATACTCAAGCATAAGTTCGTCCAGCTTACCCTGCCAGCTGGGATGTGTGTTTAAAGTATGGAAATACTGCTCTTTTGAAACCTGATTTTTCTTGATTTCCTCCGCTGCTTTTAGTAATTCACCGATGTAATAATACGCATCGCCCCATTTTGTGCGGTAAAAAGTGGGATTATACTCGTCAACTGTTTGTTTCATCAGGTTGCGTTTGGTTATGTCGTCTATGAGGCTCACACCGTCAAGGAGTTCGAACTGCGACGGATATTGCCTTATGAGTTCGTTGCAAAAGGCGTGATATGTATGGATTGCAACAGCGGAGGCGATTGTTCCCATTTCTTTGACAAGGCGGGCTTTCATCTCGTTGGCAGCAGCTTCAGAGAAGGTGAGGCAAAGGATTGTTTCCGGCATAATTCCCTGCTCGAGCATATACTTGATTCGCTGGATTATGGTGAAAGTCTTGCCCGTCCCCGGACCCGCAAGAACCATCACAGCCCCCTCAAGAGTCTTTATACACTCCATTTGCTTGGAATTAGGAACAATTTTCTTCTGTTCAACCGCCGTATTTGTCATAGTTATACCTTAATTAGCTTTTTTTAAATCACTCGTAATTTTTGCTTTTTTTAAACTATTGTATGTAACATATCTTTGTTTTTGTGTAAAAGCCCCTTTTTCGTGTTTTATATCTTCGCTTAATTCTTCTATTTTCTCTAGAAATACCACTTTATATGTTGAATTATTAGTCGTTCTGTAATCTTGTTTCATTTTCATTTCTTTTTTTAAATCTATTAATTTTTCTAATAATTTTTCTTTATCACTTTCTTCGCAGGTTATCATTAAGTCTTTTAAATCAATAATATCTTCATTAAAATTAACTTCATCTATATAACCTAAAACTTTAGCAATTCTCTTATCAATTTTTTGTAAATAATAAAATCCCCAATATTTTGATGGTTGAATACTTCTATTAGGCTGGCAAATATATGCTGAGTATTTTTTAAAATCATTTATAGCACTGCTTGCTGCAACGATTGCAACTCTATTTTCATATCCAGAAATTAATTTTGCTTTATCATTTTGAATAAAATTAATTAATTCTTGTAATAAATATTTTTCTGAAACTGAAACCAAGTATTTTTTTTCATAATCATTTGACAAAATACCTGTTAAGTTTGATACTAGATCTTCAAACTTAAACCAATGTATTTCTATATCAGGGTTATAAACTTTTTCTATTTCTTTGGGTTTAATTTTATCTGGTGTAATTATAAATAATTTATTGCATTTATTACATTCATTACATTCATTATTATTAATTATTAGACCTTTATTTTTATCTTTATCAATATAAAAATAATCAAGGTGTTTCTTCAGTTGGTTTATGTCTACTGAATTTTCTTTGATTTTGGTTTCAAATTTATAGTTAAAAAAAGCACTAATTGAAGCATCTGGTATACTATTAGATTCATTTTTTTTAATCTTTTTAGGTTGATTTTCAAATTTAATTAAAGAAAATGCGGAATCACCAATCAATCCATTTAAAATATCCTCTAAAATTGTTGTATTAATTCTTTGAAAAACCGAAATTATT
>CAYZIV010000085.1:0-6198 GCA_964478475.1 uncultured Gammaproteobacteria bacterium
CAAAACTACTCAAAAATCCAATATTGCTAACGATACAAAAGAAACCAACAAAAATTTCAATAGCATTTTTAACCTGGGAGCATTAGGAACAATAGATATGATGGCCCAAAATGGCATGCAAAAAGCTATGGAAAAAGCAGCTATAAGAAATCAGCTTTATGCACAAGGTTATAGCGTAGCAGAAGTTAATCAGATGATAGCCCTGCAATCCAATACAAGAAACACAACAACTATTTCTAAAAGCAATGATTCTTTTTGGAATTCTGTATTAAGCAGAGGAAATAAGACAACTACAAATAATGCCGCCAGCACAAATACAGGTTCTACTGACACAAAAGAAAATAATATTGAGAGCATAAACAGCATGATGCAAATGTTAATGAATATGCTAACCGGATTTATGACCGGAAATAGCCAACAATTTGATCAAAAAAACAATCCATTAATGGAATTTTTTAACAAAGCATTTGCTGAAAATAATTAACTCGAATCACTAATTGACACCAATTATTAAATAACTGAAACCCAATTATAGCTTAATGGGATTTTTCAAAATCCATATGAATTTTACAGAAAAAGTTTTTGAATTATATTAAGTTTTATTAAAACCAAATTTACTATACAAAAATAATTAATTTCCTTTGACCAAAAGGATTTTCAGCTTTTACTAATATTTATATATATTTAGTAAATATAAAGGAATTCTTAATAAATTCCGATATGTTTTGTATAGGAAAAAACATCCAAGGAGTACAGGATGGTCTTGAATACAAATTTAAATGTCGCAAACCAGGCAAATATTTATGCTCCCAAAACAGCAGGTGTTGTTTCGGATGCTGAATTAACCAATGTTGCAAAAGATATTCTGGCAACAGCTCCTGGAAGAACAAATTCAAACCACAGTATTTCTAACAATTACAGAGCAAACGTTAATCCGGAAGTCAAATTTTTTCAAGCAGGTTATGATATCAATGCGGTAAGACAAGCAGCTACCAACCAAACAGGCTTTAACGTAAACCTCTCACAAAATGCAATTAATGCGATAAATGTTCTTAATTCTCAAGCTGCTCAAGCTCATAACACTGCAAGAGCAGTTGATGGCAAAATCCATATCAACTCTGAAAAAGTTGATGCATCTGAATCCAAAAACCTGTTTGCAGGAAGCGCTAATACCGATGTGGAGGTATTCAACTCAACAAAACTTACTAAAGATAGAAGAGGCCCCGGTGGGTTTTATATTCCACAAGAAGAAAATAATGAAGAGCAAGAAAAAAAGGGACTTAACTTAGTTATTTAATAAATCAGGTTTTCACACAATCAATCAGGATGAAATATAAATTCATCCTGATTTTATTTAGTATGGCTTTTTAATGGCTTTTTTATGAGCTTTCCACTCAACAGCATCATCTATTTCAGACAATTCAACAGCCCCATATTTTTTCTTCAAGCAGAGTTTAATAAGATGATCCGCAAAATGAGGATTTTTAGGCAAAAACGACCCATGTAAGTACGTTCCAAATACATTGTTTTTATATGCGCCTTCTGTCTTGTCCTTTCCGTTATTGCCGTTTCCTACTATTATGCGCCCAAGAGGTTTTGTTTTTCCTTCTAGAAATGTTAATCCGCTGTGATTTTCAAATCCGGTAAGTGTATCTGCATTTTTAAGCAGCAAAGTGCTTTTAGTAGTTACATTTCCGATATATCTTTGATTTCCCGCAACAGTATAGGCATCTAACAAACTTATTCCCTTTAACTCCTCAGCATCATGAGGCTTATAATAACTTCCCAAAAGCTGATATCCTCCGCAAATAGCCAGAAAAACCGCACCGCTTTCAGCCGCTTCTTTAAGTGGTGATTTTTGTTTTTGCAGTTCTTGAGAAACAGCTATTTGTTGTTGATCTTGTCCTCCACCAATAAAATAAAAATCATATAATTCAGGGTCAATTCTGTCTCCAACTTTAATCTCGTGAACTTTTACCTGAATATTCCTCCAATTACAACGCTTGCAAATTGTTAAAACATTCCCTCTATCCCCATATATATTCATTAAATCAGAATATAAACAGGCTATATTAATTTCCATTTTTTAACCCATGCATTTTGTTTAACATAAAAATTATACCTAAGAGAATTGTATAACTCAATTTTACAAAGCGTTTTCCTATAAATTCAATGCTTATTTACAATTAAATTTAATTCCCTGGTGAGAACTTCTTTTTTCCAGCTCTTTATCTATCATATTGAGCGTTTTGAATTTTTGATTTAGCCATTTTGGAGCTATTAAAAGTTTTTCAAGCCCATTACCTGCAATTCTATGAATCACAGTCGATGGAGGCAATAATTCAAGAAAATCACATACTATTTCTACATATTCATCTACTGATAGAATTTTTATTTTATCTTTATTATATAAATATTCAAGCTCTGTTCCTTTCATAACACATAAAACATGAATTTTTACACCATCAATTCGCATATCCGCAAGCATTTTTGCTGTTTGTAGCATTTGTTCTCTTGTTTCTCCGGGAAGCCCAAGGATAACATGAGCACAAACCTTAAGGCCTCTTTGTTTTGAAAGGTCTACAGCTTTTGCAAAGTCTTCAAAAGTATGCCCTCTGTTAATAAATTCTAATGTCTTATTATGAATTGACTGAAGTCCGTACTCAACCCATACAAGATGTTTTTGTGCATACGAAGAAATCAAATCAAGCTTTTCTTCATCAACACAATCAGGTCTTGTGCCTATAGACAACCCTACAACATCAGGAAAAGATACAGCCCTGTCATAAAGATTTTTAAGCTGATCAACGGGCGCATATGTGTTAGTATAAGCCTGGAAATACGAAATAAATTTTTCCGCTCCGAATCTGTTTTTTAATTGCGTAATAGCGGTTTCAATTTGTTTTTCTATGGACAAAAGCCCGGAATGAGCTTGAGAAAATGATCCACTGGCATCACAAAAAATACATCCCTTATCAGAAAGAGTTCCATCTCTGTTTGGACAGTTAAAACCGGCATCAAGGGTTATTTTATAAACCTTACATTTAAAAAATTCCCGTAAATACCGGCTATATTGGTTATACTTTTTTGCATCAACGCTATTCGTGTTCAGCATAATCCTTTGGTGGTGGATATAAATAATGTTCACCGCATTGTGGACAAATAACCTCTTGAGTTTTGCCTTCTTCAAGTTTTGCCACTTCAAAAAGGAATTTACAAGAAGATTGAACACATCTTATTGCCCATACTGGTCTAATTATTCTTGCCATAGTGTTTTTCCTCTCTCTAAATTTGAGCTATACTTTTTGAGTCATTAATTTTTTACGAATTTTTTCGGTTAATTTAATTACTTTTTTTTCTAAATCTTTTGTTGTTCCGTTATTTTCAATTATATAATCCCAATTATTATAATTATCAAGATCTGTTTCTGTAGGATCATCCTCTTTTACGAGTTTTCCTCTTTTTGCTCTTTCTTCTCTATCAGCTTCAACTCTTATTTTAATTGCGTCCAGCTTATCAAAGGTTTCTACTTCGTGCTTGAATCTCACATCAGATACAATTAAATCACCTTCAGTATTTAACACTTTCTTAATCCAATAATCAGGATCTTCATTTCTTCTTTTGTTTCCAAGCACTATCAATTCCGCTCTGTATAGCGGTTTATTTCTTTCTATTTCATTAAATGTCAGATTTTTTTTATTGCTAAATTCTATTTTTATTGCATCAGCAAGCGGAGCAAGCTTAAAATCAGGAAATTCTTTATTTAAAACATTTGCAACTGAATCTTTTCCGGAAAATTGTTTGCCGGAAATGACAATAATTTTTTTACTCATTTTTGCCACCTTTCATATAAGTCATTTTCGATATTACTTGCATCCAGGATTTTTCCAGTCACAAAATTTATGCTTTCCTCAAGTGAATTTATCTTTCCATAAAATCCAGGAATCGGCGGAACTATATTTACACCAATCTTTGATAATTTTAACATATTTTCAAGATGAATTGAATTTAAAGGAGTTTCCCTTGGCACAACTGTTAAATTCCTTTTTTCTTTGATACAAACATCAGCTGCCCTAGTAATTAAATTTTCTGCATAACCACCTGCAATTGCGGAGATAACAGCCATGCTGGCCGGGGCTATTATCATACCGGAGGTTATATAAGAACCGCTCGAAGGATTTCCCCATAGCTCATCATCCAGCCATATTCGCAATTTTTCCTCATTTATTTTTAATTTTAAATAATCTAAGATACTTTTTTTAATTTTATCTCTATCGTGACAAAGACAAATTTCCAATTCCTGTTCCGCAATATAATAAGCTTTCGAAGAAATGATCAACTCAACCGTAAATTCATTTTTAAGCAGGAATTCAAGTGTTTTAACGCCATATATTATTCCGCTGGCTGCTGATATTGCTAGTACTACAGGTGATGTTTTTTCCATTATTTTTCACTATCTTTTTTAAAACCGAGTATTTCCATAGAGAAAAAATTTTGAAACCGGAATTTACTTTTTTCTATAACTTCTTCTTCAGATTTTTCTTTTACAGTATCAGCAATTCCATATAAAAATTCAAGTTCTGCCCTTAGCTCTTCAAGATTATTAATCGGTATAAGTTTTCCGCCTTGAGCAATTGAAATATTCCCTGTTTCCTCCGATACAACCAAACAAGTCGCATCAGAAAGTTCTGACATCCCAATAGCTGCTCTATGCCTTGTGCCATATTGCCAGCTTAATTTAGGATCCTCTGTTAATGGCAATAAAACTCCAGCAGCAACAATTTTATTTTGTTTAACAACGACTGCCCCATCATGAAGAGGCGTATTAGAATGGAAAATTGTAAGAATAAGCTCTGTGCTTATAAACGAATTCAATTTCGTGCCTACTTCTATGACATTTTCGACTTCTTTTGAGTTATGAAAAACAATCAAAGCCCCGGTATGAGATTTGCTCAAATATTTTACCGCATTTACAATTTTTTCTATAATCTCTTTAATTTCAGTTTCTTCAGTTGAACTAATAATATGCTTATTCAAAAAACCTTTTTGGCCAAGATAACCCAAAAGTCTTCTTAATTCAGGCTGGAAAATAACAACCAATGAAAAAATAACAATGTTTACGACACTTTCGAGAACTTTTCCCACAATTTCCAAGTTAAATAACTTACTCAAAACAAGAGCAAGAAGCAGCATTAAAATCCCTTTAAGAAGCTGTTCTGCGTGGCTGCCTGCAATATACCTGTATATTTTGAACACAATAATACCCAATATTAATATTTCCAATATATTAATGAGCCTTAAATCAATTCCAAGCGGCCATATTGAAAAAACAATGTCAAAAAAAGACTGAAATATATGCGGTATTTGTTCGAACATTCAAACCAGCCTTTCTTTTTAATAAATTAATAATTACAAGTTTTTAACAGAAAAACTACCGCATTCTGACTACATACACTTGCACTTATTTTGAATAAAACGCTCAGGTATTAAGTCAAAAGTAATTAAATCCTGATAACTTTCTCTTTTTATTATAACATCGGATTGCCCATTCTGTACAACAATTGCTGCCGGTTTAGGGACTCTGTTATATTGACTCGACATCGAATAATTATACCCTCCGGTTGCCATTACACAGACTATATCTCCAGGATTTATAACAGGCATTTTAATATCTTTTATAAGAATATCACCCGATTCACAATACCTTCCGGCAATAGTAACTTCTTCTTCAGCAGCAGCATTCCCTTTATTGGCCAAAATGGCGGTATATTCAGCTTGATACATAGAAGGTCTCGGATTATCAGACATTCCTCCATCTACAGCAATGTATTTTTTTCCTTGAGGAACCTGTTTTGAACTTCCCGCTTTATAGAGAGTCACTCCTGAATTGCAAATGATGCTTCTTCCCGGTTCAATAACCAGTTTTATGTCTTGTAAATTATATTTATTTAAATTTTTATTAAAATTCTCTAAAATAACATCAGCAAATTCGTAAATTGAAGGCGGATCATCCTGCTCTGTATATTTAACTCCTATACCGCCGCCGATGTTCATTTCTGTGAGATTTATATCAAATTTTGCCTTAATTTGATCGAATTGATCAAATACAATATCTAATAAATCAGAATAAACATCTTTATCAAAAATCTGCGAACCTATCTGTCCGTGCAAACCTTTTAAAACAAGATTTGTATATTC
>CAYZIV010000086.1:0-6179 GCA_964478475.1 uncultured Gammaproteobacteria bacterium
GGGAAGTTGCCTGTTTTGACTTGGAGGCATTTGCGCTAAATCTTGCGATAAAAGTTTTTAATTCTTCCATTTTTTCTTCTGTTTTTCGATTGTGTTCTTGTTTTTGTTTTTGTATGAGTTGGCTAGCTTCACTCCAAAATGAATAATTTCCCGTATACAATTGAATATTACAATAATCTATATCAGCAATATGGGTACATACATTATCTAAAAATTTTCTGTCATGAGAAACTACAATCACCGTATTTTCAAATTTGATCAGAAATTCTTCGAGCCAGGCAATTGCATTGAGGTTTAAATGATTAGTCGGTTCATCGAGAAGCAGGATGTCAGGATTGCCAAATAAGGCTTGTGCAAGTAAAATTCTTACTTTTTCACTTCCTGACAATTCATTCATTAGACAGTGATGAAGTTCATTAGTTATCCCCAGTTCATTTAATAAGGATCCTGCTTGAGATTCAGCTTCCCATCCGCCTAAATCAGCAAATTCTATCTCTAAATCAGCAACTTTCATTCCGTCTTCTTCATTAAAATCAGTTTTAGAATAAAGTTCATCTTTTTTACAGATTACATTATAAAGTTCTTTATGGCCCATAATTACAGTGTTTATAACTTTATAATTATCAAATTCATAATGATTTTGGTTTAAAACCGCAATTCTTAATCCTTTAGGAATATATACCTCTCCGGAAGTTGTTTCTATCTCTCCAGAGATAATTTTTAATAATGTACTTTTTCCAGATCCGTTAGCACCTATTAATCCGTAACAATTACCGGGAGAAAATTTTATATTTACGTTTTCAAACAGTGTATCAGTTCCAAACCGCATTGTAAGCTTGTTTGTAATAATCATTTCTAAAATTTTATTTATTTTCTAAAGTTTTTGATTGGGTTGCGATCTCAATATTTTCAGCTTCTTTTTTTACTGCAAGCATTACATCTTCAGAGCCTGAAATTAAAGATTTAATTATAAATTCAGGAATGTAAAACCCGGGATCTGCATATATTTTATAACTAAAATTGTGGAATTTTTGTGTGGCGTAAATTCAAAACTACCGAATATTTTTTTGAAATGCCCTTCTGTTTTTTTAAATTCCATTTTTTTATATTTATTATTTTCGTTTTTGTCAAAAGCAATAATATAATTGAATGTAGGTAAAAATACAGATAATTTCTTTGATATTTTTACATTTTGAGTTAATTCATCTTCTTTAACTATTTCAACGTCTTTTATAGCATCAATAAATTTAACAAAATTTTCTTTTTCATCTACAAAGTTCCAAACATGTTCTACTGGGGCATTAATCAAAATTTTAGATTCAGAACCTGTAATGTTTTTTTGAGAATCCTCACAATAACTTTTTAATTCTTTTCGAATAACTAAGCCTTTTTCCAGTTTTTCAATTTCGTCTTGAGGTAAAGAAGAAGCGGGTAAACAGAAAAAAATTAAATTAAATAATAGATAAGTTTTAAAAATTTTTTTAAAAAAGCAGGTAAAATAAACCTCCGGCATACACATCTTCCCCCTCATTGATAAATTTGTAAAATAATTTCGATATACAAATTATTTTTATTCAATGATTTATTTTAAAACCTTTTATAGCAGGAATTTATGCTACAACTGGTCAGTCCATATAACTAAAAATAGATATGGAAAATCTTTTAAAATAAAATCTTTACGCGATTATTATTGTTTAGATATAATTACAATTTAGTTTTTATGTTTGGTTAAGAAAATGAAAATTTTTGCAAAAACAGGTCGAAAAGATTTAGCAACAATATATGCGGCTGAATTCAGGAATGGTGAAAAGGCAGAATTTGTGGAGTCAGTTCAACCTCCCATTCCTCAGGAAAAAAAATGGGTGCTTATTATATCAAGTCTTTTTGGGTGTTGTGTAAATTGTCTTTTTTGTGATGCAGGCGGAAACTATAAAGGAAAATTATCAAAAGACGAGCTTTTTGCTCAAATTGATTTTTTAGTGAAAAATCGATATCCGGACAGAAAAATTCCTGTTGAGAAATTTAAAATTCAGTTTGCTCGAATGGGTGAGCCGGCTTTTAATATGAATGTACTTGATGTTCTCTCAGAATTTCATAATTTTTATGAGGCACCTGGTTTTATACCTTCAATTTCAACAATAGCGCCAGCTGGAGTTAATAATTTTTTTGAAAATTTACTTATAATAAAAGAAAAAATATATAAAGAAAAATTCCAACTTCAATTTTCAATACATACAACTGATCAAAAATATAGAGATAAGCTAATTCCTGTAAAAAAATGGGATTTTAAAGCAATATCAGACTATGGACAAGATTTTTACAAAAAAAATCAAAGAAAAATAACGCTCAATTTTGCACTTGCTGATAATATGCTTATAGATCCGTTTATTTTAAAAAAATATTTTTCTCCAGATATATTTTTAATAAAAATTACCCCTTTAAATCCCACATATAATGCAGTAAAAAACAATTTTACATCAGATAAACTTTTAGCCGGAGAACGTAATATCTTATTATCTGAAATAAAACAAGCAGGATATGATGTTATATTAAGCGTCGGAGAGCTTGAAGAAAATCAAATAGGAAGTAATTGCGGACAATATTTAAATAATTATGAGAAAGAAAAACAAAAACTCCAAAATAGTTATAATTATCAATCTGAGTTAATAATTTAATCAACTATAATTAAATTCAAAATTTCCAATGGTAATTCTGTTAATTTTTTACTATAATTATAAATTACGTTAATAAAGTGAGTTGGGTCAGTATGGGTGATTTTTTTGGAATTTTTGGAATCATAACGATTCTTGGTATTGCATTTCTTATGTCCAGAGATAAAAAAGCGATAAATTGGAGATTAGTAGGTTCTGGATTAACACTTCAATTATGTATAGCTATTTTTATTTTAAAATTTCCACCGGGAAAAATTTTATTTGAATATTTAGGGGATTTTATAAGACAGCTTTTAAGCTTTGCAATGGTAGGAGGAGAATTTGTTTTTGGCTTCCTTGTAAGTGAACCTGATAGAATTGAGGAACTTTTTGGAGCAGGAAGTGGTTTTGTATTTGTTTTTAAAATTATTCCCACTGTCATTTTTATAGCGGTTTTGGTAAATATTGCTTACCATACAGGTATAATGCAAAAAATAGTTTCTTTTGTCGCAAAAATTGTATATAAAATTATGGGTGTAAGTGGAAGTGAAGCTCTTTCAAACGTTTCTAGTGCTTTTGTAGGGCAAGTTGAAGCTCAACTTATGATAAAACCTTATGTATCCGGGATGACTAAATCTGAACTTCTGGCTTCAATGTCAGGAAGTATGGCTTGTATAGCAGGAGGGGTAATGGCTGTGTATATTTCACTTGGCGTGCCGGCAGAATATCTTTTAGCAGCTAGTTTAATGGCAGCTCCTGGTGCTCTTGTTATTTCCAAGATTGTCTATCCTGAAACTCAACAATCAGAAACCAGAGGAGAGGTAAAAGTAGCAATCAAAAAGAATCATGCAAATCTTTTAGATGCTATGGCACATGGTGCAAGTGATGGTATGAGAATATCCATTAATATAATAGCAATGCTTCTAGGTTTTCTTGCGGTAATAGCAATGGTTGATGCGTTTTTGGGATATGTGGGAGGAGTTATGGCAACAGCTGCCCCTATGGTGGGACTTACAGGCATGAACTTTGAAAATTTAAGTCTAGACATTATTTTGGGAGCAATATTTTCTGGTTTTGCTTGGTTAATGGGAGTTCCTTGGGAGGATGCTTTTACAGTCGGTTCATTAATGGGAACTAAAATGGCTATTAATGAATTTGTTGCTTATATGAATCTTGCTCCTATTATACAAGGCACTTCTGATATTGTTTTGAATCAAAAATCTATAGTGATTGCAAGTTTTGCTCTCTGTGGTTTTGCGAATTTTAGTTCGATAGCTATTCAACTAGGTGGAATAGGCGAAATAGCTCCTAATAGAAAAGCTGATCTTGCAAGACTTGGAGTGAGAGCTTTATTGTGTGGAACAATGGCTTCTTATATGTCTGCTACCATTGCAGGGATTTTAAGCAGTTTTTAAAAATTTTATAATATTTTAAAATATAGACCTTAAAGGGAATAAAAAACATCTTTAAATTTGTTTTATTAAAAAATTATTTGTTTTTATAAAACAAATAAGGCTAAAATTTAAAGAGGAGGTCTAAATGAAAAAATCTAATATTGCAATAATTTTAATTATTTTTATTTTGCCGATAGTTCTATATTCTTTTTTTAAACCATCTTTAGAAAAAAATTTTTCGGTCGCAGTTGCGAATCAAAATTTGCCCAAGGTATTACAATTTACATCAGCAATGTGTCATGATTGTCAGAGAATTGAGCAGGAGCTTATTTCAATAAGGCCAGAATACAAGAATATAATTATTTTTCAAAAAATTGATATAGGAACGAGGACTCAACAAGTTAATGAATTAATGAAAAAATATAATGTGACAGTAGTTCCCACTCTTGTTTTTTTGGATAAAAACGGTGATTTTATAAGAAAAATTGAAGGTTATGTGCCAGGACCTAAATTAAAAGTGCATTTAGATGAATTAACTAAGTAATAAAATTTATGGAAAATATAATTACTCAGGTTTTTGCCAACAATACAGAAATTTCAATTTGGATATTTATAGCTATATTTATCGGAGGTGTAATTAGTTCACTTTCTCCTTGTACTATAGGAATTATACCTGTTGTAATAGGTTGTATAGTTGGCAGTTCTGAAAAAAATACAAAGAAAACTTTTTTTCAGATTTTCTTTTTTGTTTTAGGATTATCTGCTGTACTTACAATTTTAGGTATAATTGCAGCATTTACAGGAAAAACATTGGGTTTTCATTCAAATCCTTTTTACGGATTAATATTAGCATCATTAATAATGGTTATGGGGTTGGTTCTTCTTGAAATAATCGAAATTCCTATCCCGGTTGTAATAAAACAATTACCTCAAAATAAAAATAATAATATAATTTTATTCCCTTTTATATTAGGAGGAGCTTTTTCTTTAGCTTCAACACCATGCTCCACTCCTATACTTGCTGGAATAATGGCTTATTCTTCTTTGAAATCAAATATTATAGCAGGAGGGATAATGCTTTTTTTATATGCTTTAGGACAAAGTACAATAATATTTATAGCGGGACTCTTTGCTTCTTTTTTCAAAAAAATGCTTCTTTTAAGAAATTATTCGGCTCCAATAAATAAATTTAGCGGAATAATTCTTATTTTTGCATCTTTATTAATTTATTTAAAAATATTTGCGATTATCTAAGTAGTTAATTGATTTGAGTCAGGTATTAACTAAAAATCGATTCATAACTTAAATTAATTATATTTGGAATTTATTGTCTTTAATCAGTGTAACGCACTCACCGTCTCTGGTGATCCCTTCTACAAGCACGTTTGGTCCACCGATCATAAAATCGTTGTGGGTTGTAGACTCATTCACATTGTATTTATCAAGATATTCCCGTTTTTCTTTGCTGTCTTCAATACTGTCAGCGTCTTCTATACAACTGGAATATCCTGATCCTATTGCAATATGACAAGTCGCATTTTCATCGAGCAATGTATTGTTAAACACTCTGCCTAAGTCAAATATCGGGGATCCTGCAACCAGAGCAACTTCGCCGAGCATATCGGCGTTTTCATGAGCTTTTATATGGTCCTGGAATAATTTTTCGTTTTTATCGGCGTTGACTTCAATAGCTTTACCGTCTTCAAATTTCATCCTGATCCCTTCGACAAGGTTGCCGTTAAGACACAACGGTAATGTCGCTGAGACTACTCCGCGGGTCTTTGTCTTATCAGGAGTGGAAAAAACTTCTTCTGTCGGGGTATTTGCCATAAAAAATTGACCCTTTGGCGTTCTTTCTCCGGCTGCAACAAATTTGGATTTTTCTGACAACCCTACATAAAGATCCGTTTTACCGTCAGGTTCTTTCGTTTCAGGATCAACACTCAGGAAATGAACGGTTTCTATGCCCAACTTATTTATTTTATCCGATACTTTTTCTAAATTAGCTGCGTGTTCTCTGACTTTGCCGACCCTGTTGATTTTTCTGGCATCTTCAGCAGCCTTGCCAAGTGCGGCTATTTCATCTTTTTTGAACTCAGGATAAGCTGACAGCGCTGATTTGGTTGTCGGTGCG
>CAYZIV010000087.1:0-6173 GCA_964478475.1 uncultured Gammaproteobacteria bacterium
AAAGCTGACAGCGACAGTGTCATGCTCAAAAGAAGTATTGCAATGTTTGTAATTACGCACTTCATTTTTATTCTTTTAATTCCCATGAAAATTAAGTATATACTCTTATATTAAAATATTCCCCGCTTTTATAAGTCCACTCTTTAATGGAATTCTTTTAAATCCTACAGGCTGAAATTTTATTTTTTATATATTTTAATGATTTTCTTTGAAATTTAAAGTAATTTGAACGACTACATCTTTTCAGGGGCGGAAACTCCTAAGATTCTAAAGGCATTTGCCAGAACCTGTTTTGTAGCATGTACAAGTATCAGCCTTGCTTTCATGACATCGGGATCTACATTCAGCACTCTTGTAAATGTATAAAAATAATGAAAATCCTTTGCGAGTTCCTGCGAATACTTCGCTATCATATATGGAGCTCTATTTTTTGCCGCATTAATCACAACATCTTCAAAAGATTCGTGTTTTAAAATAAGCATTCTGGTAGACTCAATTTCTTTTGGGTTTTCAGTATTCCACAGTGCTTTTACAGCAGAGGAATCAATGTTATCCGGGCTGATCAAGCTGCTTAGCTCCTCTTCAGACAAAAGCGGGGGCAAGACATTGCCGTTTTCCACGTCGGGTCTTTCGCTCACAGCTGTACGCAAAATGCTGCATGAACGGGCATGCGCGTACTGGGTGTAATATACAGGGTTTTCATCAGAGCACGATTTTGCAAGATCTACATCAAAATCAAGCGTCGTATCAATGCTTCTCATAATCATCCAGTAACGCGTTCCATCAACTCCGACGTCATCAACCAGGTCTTCTAGGGTAATCATTTTTTTCCGTTTGCCCATTCTGACCTGCTCACCGGAAATTATAAGATTCACAAGCTGACCCAACAAAACTTCCAGGCACTCGCTGTCTTTTCCTAACGCTGCAATAGAGGCTTTTATTCGCGCAACATAACCGTGGTGGTCTGCACCCCAGATGTTTATTAACCGCTCAAACCCTCTTTCAATCTTGTCATAATGATATGCAATATCTGCTGTGAGATAAGTATAACTTCCATCAGTTTTTACAATAACTCTGTCCTGATCATCTCCATAATCAGAAGATTTAAACCAAACCGCACCTTCTTTTTCATATATTTTGCCTGATTTTTCAAGTTTTTTTATTGCTGATTTAACTTTATCATTTTTATATAAATCAGATTCGCTGAACCAATTATCAAATTCAACGCCAAGTCTACTTAACAAAAGTTTTTGTTCTTCTAAAACCAATTTTTTAGCGAAACCCGACATTTCTTCCACAATTTCTTGAGAAGGAGCAAGCGGATCAGGATTTTTTGCATAAAAATCTTTTGCTTTCTCGAGATTATTTTCAAGATATTTTTTAGCAATATCAGCAAGATACTCGCCCGGATAGTAGTTTTTCAACTCTTTTTCATCCGTCGGGAAGTCCGCCTTAATTCCCATTTCCTGAAGAACTCGTATCCACAAGGATTTACCAAGATTATTTATTTGGTTTCCCGCATCGTTAATGTAAAATTCCTGATAGACATCATAGCCGGAAAACTTCAGCAAGTCACTGAGCGAACTTCCGACCGCTGCCCATCTTCCATGACCAATATGCAAAGGTCCTGTAGGGTTCGCCGAAACATATTCGAGCATGAGTTTTTCGGAATTTCCCAGATTATTTCCGCCGAAATTTTCTTTTTCGGTAATTATTTTTTCAACACACCGGCTTAATTTATTATTTTCAGCCCTAAAATTAATAAAACCGCCAACAATTGATGTTTTAAGATCATCGGAATCTATATGCTTGCTAACAATTTCAGCGATTTTCACAGGCGGCATTTTAGCAAACTTTGCAAGAGAAGAAACGTTCACGGCAAAATCTCCGAATTGTGGATTTTTAGGTTTTTCCAAAGGAGGAATGCTTATTTTATCCGCGGTCAACTCGCCTAATTCAGAGTTATTTGCCGCTTTTTCAACAGCGTTAAAAACTATTTTTGCCAACTCTTCCCTAATCATACTCGCCCCTTCTGTATACGCCTATTAAAGTGCTATCTGATCTCAAATTATAAATAAAACATCACGCTTATTCAATTTATAACGTTTTTTATAAATTAAATAAAACATGAATATCAGGCATAAATATCACATTTACAACTATTATGAAAGATGATTTGAAAATATAATAAATTAATGCTAATATAACATCAATCTTTAAAGAGAGTAGGTAAAGCCCTGCTCTCTTTATTTAAGTTAATGCCTCAAATCTGAAATATAAAAATGACAAAAGAAAAAATAAACACAGCAGAAATAAATCAAAAAATTTTGCCTCTTATCGAAAAAACTGTAAAAGAACACGGTTTAGTAACTGTAGAAGTAAATTTTATAAATGAATCAGGAAAATGGCATCTCAAAATATTTATCTATAAAAGCGGAGCCCCGGTGACACATGAAGACTGCGAAAAAATTGTAAAAAGTTTAAATGAACCTCTCGATGAGATAATCCCGATTCCTTACATATTAGAAGTAAGCAGTCCCGGCACAGAGAGAAAACTAAAGTCCGAAAATGAGTACGAAATTTTCAAAGGAGAACGAGTTAAGATAAAACTCAAAAAAAGTGAAGAACATGAAGCAGGAACTTTTATAGCAAAAATAAAAGACTATTCGAAGGAAAAAGGGTTAACACTAGAGCTAGCGGAAGAAAAAGGAGAATTAACAGTCAAAAACAAAAATATATCATCAATAAAACTGGAACCGGAATATAATTACAAGAAATAAACCATATAAAAGGAGATAAAAAGTGATAAAAATCGGTAAAACTCTTATCGAAGCAACAGAACAGCTTGAAAGAGAAAAGGGCATTTCAAAAGACGTAATCCTCAGATCAATTTGTGATGCGATGATAGCCGCATACAAGAAACATATTAAAGAAAAAGAAGTCTATAATATTGTGGCTGCTATTGATGAAGTCAACGGGGAAGTAGGCGTTTTCCGTGTAAAAGAAGTTATTGAAGACGATATACAAAACGAATATACGGAAATTTTATTGGAAGATGCCAAAGAAATAGATCCTGAAGCAGAAGTCGGAGATGAAATTCAAGTTGAAGTAACGCCTTCTGATTTTGGAAGAATAGCGGCTCAATCAGCAAAACAAGTTATCACTCAGCGATTAAGAGAAGCTGAAAGAAATCTTATACTTGATGAATTCACCTCAAAAAAAGGGTCATTAATAACTGGAGTAATAAAAAGAGTAGAATTCAGAAATGCGATAGTAAATATTGGAAGAACAGATGCGATTTTGCCTAAGAATTATCAGATTCCGGGAGAATACTACAGGATTAATGATAGAATCAGGGTATGCATTGTAGAAGTTCGGGAAACAAACAAACTTCCACAGGTAATAGTTTCACACACTGACCCGAAAATAGTAAAAGAATTATTTGAACTGGAAGTTCCTGAAATTGAAGATGGAATTATTGAAATCAAATCAATCGCAAGAGAAGCAGGTTATAGGACAAAAATTTCAGTAGCAAGCACAGATCCAAATGTTGATCCGGTAGGAGCTTGCATAGGGCCAAGAGGCAGCAGAATCCAGACTATTGTCAACGAGCTTAAAAATGAAAAAATTGACATAGTAAGATACGTTGAAGACCCGGTAGAGTACCTTACCAATGCGCTTTCACCAGCAAAAATAATTTCAGTAGGAATAGTTGAAAACGCAGAAGATAAAAAAGAAGCATTAATAATTGTTCCGGATGATCAGCTAAGCTTAGCAATAGGCAGGGAAGGTCAAAATGTAAGGCTTGCTCACAGATTAACAGGCTGGAAAATAGACATAAAAAGCCTTTCTAAATATGAAGCAATGGAAAGAGAGTATTACGAAGCCGAAGAAGAAACTGAAGAAATGCAAGTTAGCGAAGAAACCGAAGTTGATATAAAAGAAAGCGAAGAAGAGAATCAACCGGAGGACAAAATAAAAGAAGAGGAGGCATAAATTTGCCCTTAAGAAAATGCATCGGATGCGGCAAAATAAATGAGTCAACTCAAATGATTAAGATAATGAAAGTTCACGATACCTCTGAAGTAGTTATAAACCCTGATTCACATTATTTTGGTCGATCTTCTTATCTTTGTTATAATAAAAATTGCGCAAAGAATGCATTCAAAAAGAAAATACAAAAAACACTAAAAACAGAAAATCCGACAAATATAATTGAACAAATTAAATATTTAACGGAAAATAAATAATAATGAACGAGCCTAAATTCCAGGAGAAATTTAATGACAACAGAACGAATTAGAATATACGAAATAGCCAAAAAATTAGGACTTTCAAATAAGGAAGTCATGACGGCGCTTTCGAAAAATTTAGGAATTGAGGCGAAATCTCACTCTAGCACAATCAGCAAGGAAGAAGCTGATAAAGTGACAGCAATTTTAGAAAAAAGTGAAGATAAAGTTGAAAAAAAACCAGATACTACAACGAAACCGAAACCAAAAACAGAACAACAAAAGAAAAGACCGGAAATAAAATTTTATAGCCAGGAATCAAAATATCCTTGGGAACACAAGAAAATACAAAAACCGGAAGAATCTAAAAAAGAAGAACAAGATAAGCAACCTATAAAAGATCAAAACAAAAAAACTGAAACAGATGGACAATCTATCCATCAACAGAAAAAGAAAAAAGATGAATTCAAAAAACCACCTATGCCCACACAAATAAAAATTGAAGAATTCAAAAAACCTTATCGCAAAGAAGAATCACATAAAAAGAAACCTGTCTTCAAAAGCAAAGAAGAAATTGAACTTGAAAAATTAGAAGAAAAGAAACTTCAAACTAAACTAGCAGAGAAAAAGAAGAATAAAATAATAGAAGAAACTGAAGAAAAAGTAAAAGAAATTTGCATAGATTCACCATTAACAGTAGGTGAATTTGCAGAAAAATTAAATCTAAGTGTAGCGGTTGTCATAAAGCAATTGATGTTATCAGGAATTTTAGCTACAGTAAATCAAACTATTGATGAAGAAACGGCTAAAAAAATCGCAAAAGAGTTGGAATACAATGTAATAGAACCGCTTAAAGACGATTCAGAAAAGATTGAAAACAAAGTAAAAGAACAAGAAGAAGATGAATCTAAACTAACCGAAAGACCCCCTGTAGTTACGATCATGGGACACGTTGACCATGGCAAAACAACGTTACTTGATGCGATAAGAAAAACAAAGCATAAAATTGTAAGCACTGAAGCAGGCGGAATCACACAATCTATAGGAGCTTATACAGCAGAAATTGATAATAAGAGAATTGTCTTTATAGATACGCCCGGACATAGTGCCTTCACTGCAATGCGTTCGAGAGGGGCAAAAGCTACAGATATAGTAATTATAGTAGTTGCAGCAGATGACGGAATAATGCCACAAACAATAGAAGCAATTAATCATGCAAAAGCTGCGCAAGTGCCTATAATAATAGCAGTAAACAAAATTGATAAAGAAAACGCCAATCCTGATAGAGCATTACAACAGCTCACTGAACACGGACTTGTGCCCGAGAAATGGGGCGGAGACACAATAACAGTAGAAGTGAGCGCGCTTGAAGAAATCAACTTAGATGAGCTGCTTGAGTATATTTTACTTGTATCAGAGATTCAGGAAATAAAAGCAAATCCGGATAGACCGGCATCAGGAGTAATAATTGAATCAAGGCTTGATAAAGGAAAGGGCGTTGTTGCAACATTCCTTGTGCAGACAGGAACGCTAAAAATTGGAGATTATATAATAACAGGCACAGTTGGAGGAAAAGTCAGAGCGTTAATCGATGACATGGGCCAAAGGCTGCAACAAGCTGGTCCCGGAACACCGGTTGAAGTTTTAGGTCTTTCTGAAATACCTGAAGCAGGGGAAATATTTGAAGTAGTAGAGAGCGACAAAACTCAAAAAGAAATAATCACTAAAAGAAAAAATGAAGCCAGAAGCGCAAGATTAGACACAGCAGCGCCAGCGCATGCAAAACGCGAAACATTGCTCAAAAATATACAAGGAGAGGTTAAAGAGCTGAATATAATTCTTAAGGCAAATACTCACGGTTCTGCAGAAGCAGTCAGCGCAGCACTTCAGCAATTAGAAACAAAGAAAATTTTTATAAAAATTATCCACCAAGCTGTGGGA
>CAYZIV010000088.1:0-6164 GCA_964478475.1 uncultured Gammaproteobacteria bacterium
AATGTTATCTATATTAGCTGCATTTATTGTGATTTTATTTTCATGCGATTTGTAATCTACTTCCGCTCCAAGCGATTGAAGTAATTTCGTCATTGTGAATACGTCAGTAAGCGCAGGTACATTATAAATTTCTGATGTATCATCCAAGAGGATTGCTGCTGCCATTAATTTTAGAGCTGCATTCTTAGCACCGCTTATGGTTACTTCACCTTTTAGCTTTCTCCCACCCTCTATTACAATCTTTTGATGCAATTAAAATATCCTCCTGAATACTATTACTCTTTTTTTTGCAGTTTTTTTTATAAAAAGTTTTTCATTGAGTGTTATATTAACTTTTTTAATTTTAATACTATTTATAAAATAAAGTAAATAATATTAATTTGCATAAAGAATAAATATATCATTTAGCGTAGAAAAATCGATATTTTAGCGGGCTAATGCTCAGTTATGCTGGATCTATAAAAAAGTTAACAAATTATTTTCGAATGGCGGCTTTTCCCTTTCTTATTAATTAAATAATGGTTTGAACAATGATTTAAACAATATATCACCGGTAAATTCTGCTTTCAATGTAAACAAGTTTATTTTTCTATGTGAAAAAAAAGTTCATTTTAGCGCTTAAACTAGTCAATATAACTAAGACATCAGGATTAATTTATCTGAATTATTAAATTACTGAAAAGCAATTATAGCTAAATAAAATTTCCCAAAACCTCCACCACCCTTAAGTGGTGGTTAAAGGTTTCGCCTTTAAAATGAGTTCGGTTCTCTGTTGTCGGGCAAAGCACGCCACTTTGGAGCCTCACTCCCGCCTTTAACAATTCCATATAGATTTTGAGAAATTTCATCGAAAATTAGTTCGCAATTCGAGTTAATTTCCATGCCGTTTATTAAAAACTTAAAAAGCATTGTTTTTATAATTTGTATGATAAATCAGACTATAAACTTGAATTTAATTATTGACGTGTTATAAAAATTTATAGGGAGCGGATTGCGTTTCAGCAATTTGCTTCTAAATCTATAGAAAAGGAGCAAATCTTAAACTGAAATCCCTGGTTAAAGATATAAAAGATATAAAGTTAGCAAAACTTGCTGGTTTTTGTTACGGCGTTAAAAGAGCGGTTAATGAATCTATCAGGATTAAGCAGGAAAATCCTGAAGTACCTGTGTATATTTTAGGGCAATTGATTCATAATGATCAGGTAATAGAGCATTTAGAGAGCTTGGGGATATATACAATTTCTGAAATTCCTGATACTTTGGATGGTATTTGTATTGTGAGAACTCATGGAGCAACTCCTCAAGTTATAGAAAATCTTGAAAAGAAGAATTGTAAAGTTGTAGATCTTACGTGCCCGGATGTAAAACGAGTTCAGGATAAAGCAAAAGCGTTGGCTCAAAATGGTTATAAAGTAATAGTAATAGGTAAATCAGATCATCCGGAAGTTGTTTCTATTAAAGCGCATGCAGATCAATTTTCAGAAAGCATTGTGCTTTCTTCTAAGGATGACGTTGAGAGATTTATTTCTGAAATAAAAAAGTTTAATAAAATTGGTGTTGTTGTTCAAACCACTCAGTTAAGCAAAAATTTCAGTGAAATTATTGCTCTTTTGGTTGAGTATTGCAAAGAAATTAAAATCTACAATACTATATGTGATGCTACATTTAAAAGGCAGCAAGCTGCTAAAGAACTGGCAGACAAAGTAGATTTAATGATAGTTGTTGGAAGTAAAGATAGCGCAAACACAACTCACCTTGCAGAAGTATTAAAACCAATAAAGGCAACTATTCATATAGAAAATAAAAATGAATTAAAAAAATTTAGAGATAAATTTGTAAATGTTAAAAAAATTGGAATTACGGCAGGGGCATCCACTCCTGATTTTGTTATAAGTGAGGTAATTAAGCATATAGGAGAAACAGACTTGTGAAAGAGGCAATTTTAGAAAAAACAGAGTGTTTAGATGATTTTGAAAAATTATTGAAAGAATCATTTGATAATACCTATAAAATAGCAGATTTAATTGAAGGAACAGTTGTAAAAATTGAAAAAACAGGCGTTCTTGTAGATGTTGGCGGTAAAACTGAGGCCATGCTGCCTTTAAGAGAGCTATCAAATGTGCCTTTTGAAAAACCGGAAGATGTCATTATGGTTAATGACACAAAAAAGTTTTATGTATTGCGTGAAGAAAATGATGATGGGCAGATAACAGTTTCTTTAAAAAGAGTTCATTTAGCGCAAAATTGGGAAAACCTTGATGGAATTCGCAAAAACGAAGAGACAATCAAAGTTAATGTGGTTTCATTAGTCAAAGGTGGAGTTATTGTTCAGGTTTTCGACTTAAAGGGCTTTATTCCTGCCAGTCAGCTTAGAACAGGCGTTCCGCATGAATCTTTAATTAATCAAGAACTTTCTGTAAAAGTCTTAGAAGCTGATCCGAAGAGAAACAAGCTTATATTGAGCGAAAAATTGTGTCTTGCTGAAGAGAGAAATAAAATAGCAGAGAATGTTATTTCAAAACTTGAAGTTGACCAGGAAATCGAAGGAGAAATAGTTAGAGTAGCTGATTTCGGTGTATTTATCGATATTATGGGTATTGACGGGTTGCTTCCAATTTCTGAAATATCCTGGCAAAGAATAAAACATCCTTCTGATATTCTCTCTCTCGGTCAAAAAATAACAGTTAAAGTTTTAAATATTGATAATGAATTAAACCGTGTAAGCCTTAGTTTGAAGAGAATGGAAGAGAATCCTTGGGTCAAAATTGAAGGTGAATTTAAAGAAGGTCAAGTGATTAAAGGAACCGTTAATAAAATCACTAATTTCGGGGCTTTTGTAAGTATATACCCTGGAGTAGAAGCTCTTTTGCCTGTAGCAGAAATTGCAGATGAAAACGTGAATCCTTATGAAGCTCTTAATCTCAATGAAGAGATAGAAGTATTAATAAAGCGTTTTTCTCCACAGGAAAGAAGAATCGGCTTGAGTATAAGAGATTTAAAATCTCAATCTGTTGCAAGTGAGTCAGCATAAGATTTCAAGCATAATATGAATGTATATAAAGGGTTTGCAGATAAAATCTGCAAACCCTTTATATTATTTTCAATTAAGAAATATTTGTCTATTTCGTAGTTAATATACGGCATTAACTTTCCGGGTCTCCCCAGTTGCCGAGTTTGACTTTTTTACCGAGAATTTCTCCGTCTCTTATGATTTGTATATGAACAGTATCATTAACTTTTTTATTTTTAATTTCTTTTTGAATTTCTTTTGGAGTATCGAATTTTTTGCCGTCTATTTTTTGGATAACATCGCCAGCTTGCAGTCCATGAACATCTGCAGGTGAATTCGGCATTACTTTGCTGATAAGCACACCTTTGGTGTCATCCGGAATTCCTATGGCTTTGGTTAATTCTTCTGTTATCGGACTCATTGCTATTCCAAGCCAGGGATGACCTATAGGTTTACCGGCTTTTAGCTGTTCTACAATTTTTTTAGCGGTATTAATTGGGATTGCGAACCCGATATTTTGAGCTGTTCCCATTATAGCTGTGTTTATGCCTACAACTTCACCGTTAATATTTAGAAGAGGTCCTCCGGAGTTTCCCGGATTAATTGCTGCGTCTGTTTGTATAAAGCTTACATTCGAGAGTTCCGGAATATCTCTGCTCATAGCGCTTATGATTCCTAATGTTACAGTGTAATCAAGTCCATGGGGACTGCCTACCGCTATTGCCCATTGTCCTGGTCTTACTTTTGAACTGTCGCTTAATTTTGCATAACTTAGGTCTTTTTCATCAATTTTTATAACCGCAAGATCGCTATATTGGTCTTTTCCTGCCAACTTAGCTTTATATTCTTTGTCATTCTTTATTTTAACTGTAATTTCTGATGCATTTCGTATAACGTGATAGTTAGTCAATATGTAACCGTCAGAGGTGATTATTGTCCCTGATCCAGCACTTGTTGTTTCTCTTTTCATTGGCGGGGTGTGAAATTCAAAATGGTCAAATCCAAAGAACTTTCTGAAAATTTCATCTTCAAAAAAGAATTGGCCTGGAGCATGAGTCATTTCATGTTCTGTTTTTGTTGTTATATGGACTATTGAAGGAGATATTTCTTCAACTATATCTGCAAATAATTCTGTGTCATATATGAGAGTTTTTTCTGTTACTCGTTCTACTTCTTGATATTGCTGCTTGTCATCCGCTTGTGTTGAAGAATGATTCGCTATTATTATAAAACTGACTATTGCTGATAAAAATACGCTGATAATTACAATATATGTGTATTTGAAAACTTCCTTTTTTGCATCGGAATCAATTTTAAAAAGATTCATGCTTTTCCTCCTTAATGCTCAAAAATTATAATTTAATATTTTTTATTTTATCAATTTGATAATTTTTTGATATTAATCTAAATGTTTTCTTAATTTTTTTAAAATTTCATCCTCCAGTTTTTTAGCGGAAGATGAATTCCCTTTATAATTTTGAATTAAAATGGCAAAAGTATATAACCGGTCAGAATCGGATTTTAAATAACCTGTAATTCCGCTTATTCCCGCATTTGTTCCAGTTTTTGCCCATAGTTTTCCTTTTAATTCTCGTAACCTGTTTTTTAAAGAACCATTTTCTTTTGGAATAGCCAGGGAGTTTAAATACGTATTAAAATCCGGTTGTTTGTACAGTTTTGATAAGGCATCAGACATCCAGTTTGTTGTGATCAGATTATTATGAGAAACTCCGTTTGCGTCTACTATGGATAATTCACAGGGATCGGCATCAATTTGAGCATAAAATTCGTTGAATAAATCTATTCCTTCTTTTGTTGTTCCTGTTGAATTATTATGCTTGCCTGCGGTTAGCTTGAATAGAGTTTCCGCTGCGAGATTATCGCTTTTTTTATTAATGTTTGAAATATGATCCGCAATATTGGTTTTAATTTGAGCAATTAGTGCTGCTTCTTTCGGAACTTTTGATTTTTGCATATTACCGGAGAACTCAATATTATTAGCTTTTATGGCTTGTGAAAGATGATATAAAAATCTTTTTTCAGGATTACCGATAGGGATAGTTTTTTCCTGAGCAGCAGAAATTGTTCCTTTAATGAAAATCTTATTAGGGTCAATCCAGGGTAATCTCTCTATTTTAAGGCTATTATTGTTTGAAGTCATAGCTTCATTAATAATTTCTGCCGGATAATAGGGACTTATTGCTGTTTTTGGTTTTTTGCCGACAGTAGTTGGGAAAACTTTTATTGTTATTAGATTACGGTCAAGATTGTAGGCGTTATATTTTGGCATATATGGATTGTTTTCATCATCCCACATCCATCCCACTCCCCATGGAAGGTCATCAATTGCTGTGTCATCAATGTTTAGAGTTCCATTAATAGTGTTTAGCCCGTTTTGTTTTGCTTCTTTAAATAATTTATACAACTTTTTGTGCGTTAATAAAGGGTCTCCTGTGAGTTTTAAATAAATTTTACCGTTATATTGATAAATATCTGTGCTTATATTTGAGTTTTTTCCGAAATATTTAAGAATAATCGGTGTGGTAAAAGCTTTTAGAGTTGATGCCGGGTGAAGAAGTAAATCAGCATTCCTCTCTAAAGCAGAATCTCCGGTTTCTGCCTGTTTTACAGAGATTGAAACAATAGAATTTTTACTGATTTTTTTTGCGTTTATTAAGCTATCTATAGAATATTCCAAAGAGCTATAAGCTCGCCCGTAATTGGTTATTGAATAAATTAATAAAATAAGAACAGTTAATATCGCCGGGTATTTTAAATTTTTCATAATCTATTTAACTTTATCCATTATTTATATTTTATTATATCGGTAAATTAATGCGGAAAAATCTGTAAGTGATAAAATATGGTATATTCATAAATATCCTGGCAGGTAATATGTTTCGATGTCAAAATTGCAAATCAACAGATAATTTTGGACTTGTTTTTAATCCTAATTATAAAGGAAAAGGCGAGTTTTCAAAAACTGTTAATGAACATGATGAAATTGTGTTTAATGTTGATGGATATGAGTTTATACCGGACCTTGGATTTATGAATAATCATGCCGTATGTAAATATTGCGGACAAATTAAGTGCTGGGAGTATTATTTTCCTCGTTTTTATAAATCAGAAAATGTTGAAAATATAAAATAAT
>CAYZIV010000089.1:0-3233 GCA_964478475.1 uncultured Gammaproteobacteria bacterium
TTTTTCTAAGCCTTATAATTATAAGATCAACAAAGTTGTTAGTCCAGAACATCACTTCTGCAAATTTTTACTCTTAAGCCACATCTGCGTTTTTAAATCTTTGACAATCGTATTGAAAAACCGTTCTTTCATTTCTTCATCGAAAAAATCCTGTTCACTAAGTGATTTTTCTATTGATTTTAAAACATTATCAGGAATTATAATTTTCTCAAGATCTATTTCTGAAAAACTTATTTCCTGTTTTTCTTCTTCTAGGACGTCCCGTTTCCAGGTTTTTGTGGAAAAAGTTATATCTTTTATATTAAATCCGAAATTAGCCCCGAGTTTTTGAATTTTTTTCAAAATATCACTTTTATAAAAAACCAATTCCTGCATTACAGCAGATGAAGAAACCGAAACATTAACGATATCAAATCCCTGATTTTCATAAATTGAAAAAATTTTTGAAGTTTTTTCAAATCTCGGACCTATGACCTTGGGCCATAATCTGCATAATGAACTTGTTTTCAACCCTTTTTCAAGTCCTAGGTTTTTCGCAAGATTTTCTGCTACAAAACTAATATTTTCAAAAAAATTATGTTCTTTTTTCATTTTTTTCTGCCGACTTATTTTTAATAAATTTTATTATAAACACATTTTAAAACCAGTTTAGTAATTTAAATAAAAATTTTTTCAAGCTACTGTTATTTTTTATACTGACTTATAAATATAGAGAGTTTAATATAATTTACGATATAGTTCAAAAATCTTTTTCTACTTTAATTACAGGATGAAATTTCGTTGTAAATAACGTTATAATTATTTTCCCGACAATTTTTTATAATTTTCGGCTGTTTTATGAGTGCGGCATTATTTTAAGGAGAAAAAAATGAAAGAATCCAGCAAAAACAAGGGTAATTTTGATTCTGTTTCTAAAAAAATTGATAATTACAGCTCCGAAATGGCTAATATTATTTATAATTATAAGAATATATTGAATTACGCTCCTACCGATCCTTCAAATATCAAACCTAAAGAAAGCTAATGAAATTTTCAAACCACAATAAAAACAGAGAATTCAACCATGACCATTTCAATACCTGGCAAACCTGCCCGAGGAGATATTATTTCAAATATATTAAAAAACTGGACTGGTCTGATTTTTCTGAAGATTATGAATTGGGAAAATCTTTTCATGCCCTCATAAACTATCATTTAAACGGCTTTGAGACAGACTTTTTACTCAAAACCGCTTCAAATGAACTTAAAAATTGTTGGGAGCTTATAAAAAACCATTCCATACTGGATAAAAAACTCATTAAAACAGAATGGGGATTTAATTCAAGGATTGCTAATACCTCAAATTGGCTTCTGGGAAGAATTGATGCCATCTTTTATTGTCAAGAGTCCAATAAATACATTATAGCCGATTGGAAGACAGGAAAATATATTCCCAAAAATATTGAATCTGATTTTCAGCATAAACTTTATCTCTATGCTTTTTTTAATTGTAAAAGCGATCTCGGGCTTGACTTTAAGCAGGAAGACCTTGAGTTTCAATATGTGAAAATCGAAGATAAAGTTTCAATAAATACAATTAAGTTTTCTGCAGAAAAAGAAGCTGAATACAGCGAAAACTTTTTGAGCATAATTAAAAACATCAATGAAAATCAAGAATTTTTACCCTCGCCCACTTGTCCGCTAAAACAGTGCGTTTATAAAAATTTATGTTCCAGCTGATTTAAATTAAAATTTAAAAATTTGCCTTGTCATCTTGGTTATTTTGGTATTAAACTGTATCAAACCCATTAATAAGAGGAGCAGGGTAATATGAACGAAATAAATATAAAAGACGGGTTAACTTTTGATGATATATTACTGATTCCCCAGGAGTCAGCAGTTTTACCGAAAGATACAGATGTATCAACAAGGCTTACGAATGATATCAGCTTAAATATTCCGATAATAAGCTCGGCGATGGATACCGTAACGGAATCCAAACTTGCCATAAGTATAGCAAGAGAAGGCGGGATCGGTTTTATCCATAAAAATATGACACCAAAAGAGCAGGCATTCGAGGTTTTCAAGGTGAAAAAATCTGAAAGCGGAATGATAGTCGATCCGATCACAATGGAGCCCGAGCAGAAAATTTTTGAAGCTCTGGAAACAATGAAAAAATATAATATATCGGGACTTCCTGTAACTAATAATCAAAAACTAGTAGGTATACTAACAAACAGAGATTTAAGGTTTGAAACCAATGTTAATCAAAAGATTAAAGACGTTATGACAAAAGAAAACCTAATAACAGCAAAGGTTGGAATTTGTCTGGAAGATGCAAAGAAGCTTCTGCACAAAAACAGGATAGAAAAACTTCTTGTTGTAAACGATGATTATGAGCTTAAAGGGCTTATAACGATAAAAGATATAGAAAAAGCCATCAAATTCCCGAATTCTTCCAAGGATGATCTTGGCAGGTTAAGGGTTGGGGCGGCCACAGGTGTTTCAGACGACAAAAATGAGAGGATAGAAGCTCTTATTGAAGCGGGAGTTGATGTAATCACAATCGATACAGCCCACGGACATTCATTGAAAGTTATTGAATCTATAAGGGAAATCAGACGCCAATATCCGGAGCTTCAGCTGGTAGCAGGGAATGTAGCGACAGGACAGGCGGTAGAGGCGTTAATCCAGGCTGGAGTCAATGCGGTAAAAGTCGGGATAGGTCCCGGTTCAATATGCACCACAAGAATCGTAGCAGGAATTGGTGTTCCGCAGATAACAGCTATTATTGACTGTTGTAAAGTGGCTAATAAGTATAATATACCTGTAATTGCCGATGGCGGAATTAAATTTTCCGGAGATGTAATTAAAGCATTAGCGGTAGGCGCAAGCTCTGTTATGATAGGAAGCCTTTTTGCAGGAACTGAAGAAAGCCCCGGGGAAACAATTTTATATCAGGGACGAAGTTATAAACTTTACAGAGGAATGGGTTCTTTGGGGGCAATGAAACAGGGAAGTAAAGACAGATACTTCCAAAACGAGACTGAAAATGAAGTAAAACTTGTCCCGGAAGGAATAGAAGGAATGGTTCCTTATAGAGGGACGTTGTCATTTAATATTCACCAGCTCCTTGGTGGTGTAAAATCAGGTATGGGCTATGTTGGAGCTAAAAATCTAGATGAATTACGTAAAAAAGCACAATTTGTAAAAATAACATCCGCAGGATTCAAGGAAAGCCACGTTCATGACGT
>CAYZIV010000089.1:3333-4899 GCA_964478475.1 uncultured Gammaproteobacteria bacterium
GCTCTGGATAAAATATTAATTCTTGATTTCGGATCACAATATACGCAGCTTATAGCCAGGAGAATCAGGGAACACAGTGTATACTGTGAGATTCACCCATTTAACTACAGCTTAGACGAAATAAAGCAATTTAATCCTCAGGGAATAATCCTCTCAGGCGGACCATCAAGCGTTTACGATAAAAATGCCCCGCTTTGCAGCGAGCAATTGTTTGATTTAAACGTTCCAATTCTCGGTATTTGTTATGGGATGCAGTTTATGTCACATTGCTTGGGTGGAAAAGTTGATTATTCGCCAAAAAGAGAATACGGCAGAGCGAATATGAATATCCTGGAACCAAGCTATCTTTTTGAAGGGATCAGGAATTTTATTAATATACCTGTCTGGATGAGCCATGGAGATAAGGTTTCGGCAATTCCAGAAGGTTTTAGAACAATTGCCAAAACTGAAAACTGTGATTTTACAGCTATATATTCTCCTGAAAAAAAGTTTTACGGCGTGCAGTTTCATCCTGAAGTTGTTCATACTCATGAAGGGGCGAAAATTCTGGGGAATTTTATTTTTAAAATTTCTGAATGTAAGCCGAATTGGAATATGCGGAATTTTATCGAAACAAAAATTGAAGAAATACGCGAACAAGTGGGGAACAAAAACGTAATTTGCGGATTAAGCGGAGGCGTGGATTCTTCGGTTGCTGCTATGCTTATTCATAAAGCAATAGGTCCTCAGCTGAAATGTATTTTTGTAAACAACGGTCTTTTAAGGGATGGTGAGGCTGAAAAAGTTCAAAAAACATTCAAGGATTACTATAATATTGAATTGATTTACGTTGATGCTGAAGAACAGTTCTTAACCGCTTTAAAAGATGTTGAAGATCCCGAGAAGAAGCGAAAAATCATAGGAAACGAATTCATAAAAGTGTTTGAACAAGAGGCTAAAAACATAAAAAATGCAGAATTTCTTGCTCAGGGAACGCTTTATCCGGACGTTATCGAAAGTATATCGTGTAGAGGGCCTTCTTCTACAATAAAAAGCCATCATAACGTAGGCGGATTACCTGAAAAAATGAACTTAAAACTTCTTGAGCCTTTCAAGGAACTGTTTAAGGATGAGGTCAGACTTGTCGGGAAAGAATTAGGAATGCCTGACGAGATTATAAACAGACATCCGTTTCCGGGGCCTGGTCTTGGGATAAGAGTTTTAGGAGATATTAAAAAAGAATCGCTTGATATACTAAGAAAAGCAGATACAATTGCAATTGAAGAAATAAAAAAAGCAGGACTTTATGACAAAATATGGCAGGCTTTCACTGTTCTGCTGCCTGTTAAGTCTGTTGGAGTTATGGGAGATGAGCGGACTTACGAAAACACAGCCGTTTTAAGATTTGTAGAAAGTATTGACGGAATGACTGCGGATTGGGCAAAAGTTCCTTACGAATTACTCTCTGTGATTTCAAACAGAATAATCAACGAAGTAGCAGGAATAAACAGAGTCGTGTATGATATTTCTTCTAAACCGCCCGCTACAATTGAATGGGAATAAAATTTTAAGAAATTTTGATTCAAT
>CAYZIV010000089.1:4999-6161 GCA_964478475.1 uncultured Gammaproteobacteria bacterium
ATATCGATATTTTTGAAAAATCTTCCCCGCTGAAAACAATTTTATACACGGGAAACGGGAGATGTAATTTATCCAACAACATTCAGGATTTTAAAGAACTATCATCAAACTACCCGCGTGGTGAAAAGTTTTTGTATTCTGTTTTTTCTCGCTTTGGAGTAAGTGAAACTGTTAATTTCTTTGATTCTACAGGGTTAAAAACTTATATTCAGCCGGATGGCAGGATTTTTCCACAAACTGATCAGGCAGAATCAGTTAGACAACTGTTTCTTAAAAGGGCTCAGCAGCATAATATACGAATTGTAGATTCATGCGTGAATCAAGTGATAAAAAACGAC
Organism: uncultured Gammaproteobacteria bacterium; assembly: GCA_964478475.1. Classification (GTDB taxonomy): domain Bacteria; phylum Cyanobacteriota; class Vampirovibrionia; order Gastranaerophilales; family UBA9971; genus CAYZIV01. The sequence goes on from CAYZIV010000089.1 coordinate 5,338, forward strand.
GAAAAATTTGTTATTCAAACCAAAATAACGAATTATGAGTATGATGCTGTAATCATTGCTACCGGCGGAAAAAGTGCAGGCTGTGATTTTGCAAAAAAATTGGGACACACCGTCACAGAACTTCGTCCGTCTTTGACATCGCTTATTACCAGAGAAAAATGGATAAAAAACCTCGCGGGTGTTTCAATTCAAAACGCACATATTCAGGCATTTTTTAACGGAAAGAAAAAAAGCGATATTTTTGGGGATTTCGTATTCGCTCATAAAGGGCTTTCCGGTCCGGCGGTATTTAACACTTCTTCTCACTGCGCTTTTTTAGATTACTGTCTTGAAAATCCGCTTAAATTAAAAATAAATTTCTTGCATACCTTTGAAAAAGAAGCATTTAGAAAAAAATTAGAGCTTGAAATCAAAGATCTTCCAGATAAATCAGTATCAAACATCTTAAAAAAACATATCCCGAAATCGCTTTCGGTTGAGCTTCTTGCTGTAAATAATATAAATCCTGACAAAAAAGCCTATCAGCTATCAGAAAAAGAGATAAACATTATCTTAAATATTGTTTTTGAAACGGAAATTCATATAAATTCGCCTGCTCAAGACGGGGAGATAGTAACAGCCGGCGGGGTTGACTTAAAAGAAGTTAATCCGTCCACAATGGAATCCAAATTAATTAAAAACCTGTCTTTCTGCGGTGAAGTGCTTGATATTGACGGGCTAACAGGAGGATTTAATCTTCAAATGTGCTGGTCTACGGGATATCTGGCAGGTTTAAACCTTATAGATTAATAGTCTTCGCCTCGTAAGACATATCCCGCGCACCC
>CAYZIV010000090.1:0-1995 GCA_964478475.1 uncultured Gammaproteobacteria bacterium
GTTGTTAATACAACGTCCTTAGCATCACAGCTTTGTAAAAATATCCTAAAATTTGATACGCGCTGTATCCTCTGTTTGCCAAAACGTTCGCTCCGTTTTGTGATAGTCCGATTCCGTGACCGTTTCTGGGTACTCTGTCATCAAAAGACCTGACGGGTTTAACAAAAGGTAAGTCTTTCCCCCATACACTTTTTGCATTGATGGTGCTACCCCCTGAGCTTGCATGATAGTATGCAGGAATAACTTTATTGTTGTGAACTAAAACTTGTCCTTTGGTTGCGTCAACAGCGCTGTTTGTTTTGACGGTTTCGCCTGACATTCCAACATAGTGCTGGTCTTGAGGTGTATCTTTTAGGTCATAACCGTATTGGAGCCTTTTCCCTAAATAAGCTACAGCATAACTCCTTGCTGCAATAGCTTGAGCTTTTAATGCTTCTGAATGCCAACTCGACGGCATTTCTCCTGCAACAACTCCTTTTATATAATCTTCCAGTCCAATTTGGTTTATTACCGTTAAACCTTTTGGGTCGTTTAAAATTATAAGTTGCCCTTTATACCACCTTTTTTTCGTGTATACAAGACCATTGGACTGCGTTGCTTTGATGATTATTTCTTTTGCCCTGATTCGGTATTGTTTTTCTTTTATTGTAATTAGTATATAATCACCCATTTTTTTTAATTTATAGGGCTGCATTTTTTCTAATACAAGTATATAAGCTCCGGTTTTAGCGTTTTCAATTACTCCGCCATGTGAAACCCCTGCGTTAATTTCATCGTTGGTGTGAGTATAAAGTCCTATTTTTATTGAATTAACCGCTAATGCCGGATATGAAATTAAACATATAGTTATTATTATTAAAAACTTAAATATATTCATTACTATAAAAGGATATAATTTTACATCTTATTTCAATTATAATAAGCTCAGTTTAAATTCCATCAATTAATAAGTTGATCTCGCTAAAATAAATCCTGTTTTATTATATTGAATATCAAGCATCCAGTATGTTTTTAAGCTTTTTATAAAAATTTTCATGGAATGCGATTAAATAAATGTAAATTATTTTCATCTCCGGTTCTATGCCGTATGCAACCCGAACTTCTCGTCCTTTGTATTTTATATGATGAGAGTATACCTCTGATAACGGGGATACAAGCTTTTCCCCGGACCTCTCAGGGTCTTGGGCTATTCTCTCTATAGATTCTTTTATTTTTAACCTTAAATCTCTATCGAGTTTTTTTTGGGATTTATTTGCTGAATTAGTCAGAAAAACTTCAAACACTATTGAACCGTTTGTTTGCACTATAAAAACAAATTTATAATACCAGATATAGTGCTGTTTAAGCAAGATTTACCCTTAATTGCATATAGTTAGCAAAACAATTGTTGCTTTAACAACTATATTTATTGGTTAATTAATAAAAAATCATTGCTTCTGCGAGTTCTTATATCAAGATACCTGTATAACTTCCAATTATCAGGACTGGTCTGAGATATGTAGACTTTTGCTTCTAAGTTATGTTCATCAAAAATATTTTTTATCGGTTGCTTGGAATAAACACTTATATCAGGAGTAATGCTGTCTCCGGGGATATAATTTTCATCGTCTGCCAGTATCATTATTTGTTCGTCCAGCGGTTTTCCGTCTTTTATAAAAATAATTTTTACTTTCAGGTAATTGATTATGTTTTTGCTGATGTTGTTAATTTTAAAAATTACCCCGGGCGTAATAACATCTTTGCTGATATCTTCGTTAACCTTTGTGGCTACTAAATTAAACAAAATGTTTATTTCCGGCACCAGGAGAGCTTTTTGTTTTGGGTTGAGTCGCCTTGCTTTTATTGCATAAAGCTTTGATTTTGTGATCTCTCCTTTCTTTTCCATAACTTCTGATTGTTGGGTCAGAAATGAAGCATAAGCACTTCTATACCTGGGGATAGAATCCAGTTTATATGCTTTTTCGTATTCATCTAATGCTTTTTCAGCTTTATTTT
>CAYZIV010000090.1:2095-6137 GCA_964478475.1 uncultured Gammaproteobacteria bacterium
TTTTGCAAGTTTATAATGCGCCAGAGCATTGTCTTTGTATGATATAGACAGTTGTAAAATTTCTTCTGCTTTTTTTGTTTCGTTCTCTTCTAGCAGCGTATCTGAAATATCTGCGTATAAATTGTCAATTTGGCGTAATGTTTCTTTTGACTCTTTACTGCCTGCTTTTTGATAATAATTATAGGCTTTTTTGAATTTTCTTATAGCTTCAAGTCGGTCTCTATCAGTAAGAAATGCACCCCAGTCATAATATAAATTACCTAATTCTTCGTTTACTTCCCTGTTCCTCGAATTTTCTACAAGTTTAATAATATCTTCCATAATATCGTATCGATTTTCATTACGGTAAATCTTTGCCAGGGATATTACTGCTTCATGCCTGCTTCTGGGACTGTATTTTATGGCTCTGATATATTCAACTTTTGCTTTTTCTATAGAATCTAAATCCCTGTATAAGTCCCCAAGTCGTAAATGTACTTCATAATTTCGGGGGTATAATCGGGCTATTTTGTTGTATTCTTCAAGCGCAAAAGCTATTTTCCCATTCTCTTCATATGTTTCAGCTTTTCTTAACATTCCTGAAAGAGTGGTCGGCTTTTCATGTGAAACTTGTAGAAAAATAATCAATATTATAGCTATTCCCGCCAAAATTAACGGTATTTTCTTCGAATTGAAAAAATATATAACTTTTTGAATAATATTTTGATTTTCAGACATATTTATATTTCTCTAAAATATATTTTATAAGATCATAGTTTAATTTTATTTTAAACAAATTGATTTTGTTTATTTTTTTATAAATCCCATTGGTTGCTGAATATTTTTTTATCCGATGCCTGGCAGGAATAACAAGTATTAAGCTCCAAAAAGAACTTTTTGGGCGCGTCTGAAAGCGTTTCTCCGATTTTTCCACGGGGATCATTAATTAATGCAGGACATACGTATACGCCATCATCAGCAATAACTCGCGAATTTGAACAATCAAAATTTTCAGGATTTGATTTTTTTATGCTCTCGCTTGTCACTAAATCGTTTTCACCATAACTTGAATAATTTTTGGCAAATTCTCCTGTCTTAATAGAGGGTATTATCTTTAAATTTATATTGGAAGGCTCAAAATCAAATGTCGATAAAAGATCAAAAAATCCCTGCTTGAACTGTGATTCTTCCTCTTCCCAAATGTTTACCGCATTTATAACAGGATTAAAACCATTGTTAACAAGACTCTTGATTCCGCTGAGAGCTTTTCTGTATGAGCCCCTGCCTCTTACTTCATCATTTTTTTGTTCTTGGTAATGCTCAAGGCTTATTCTAAATATGATTTCATAATCATTATCAATTTCAATTTGTCTTAAAAATCGCGCTTTTTTATCATTAATTAGTGTTCCGTTTGTTATTATGTTTACATTTGCATATTTGATGCAGTATCTTATTATGTTGTTTATATCCCTGTGTAATAAGGGCTCTCCTCCGGTTAAATAAATTTCTTCCAGGTCCTTTATTTCAGTTTCATTAATTGTTTTCTTTATTCGCTCCAGGTTTAAAAAATTTCTTGTTTTATTCGTCGGATTACAGCTTAAATAACAGTGCCTGCATTTTAAATTGCATGTAAATCCGGTTAATTGAAACCATAAATTATTCAGCTTTTTCATTTCGGCGTATGGGGCCTGGAATTGTAAATTTGTGAGCATTGTGCCTCCTCCTTTTATTTATGTCAAAAATTAAAAGCAAATAGGTTAAATATAAATTTTTAAAATCAAATTTGATTGTTATTTGTTTAAATTATTGTAAATATTAAAAATTTTGGAAAATTTGCTTTTGAAAGTATTTATAATTGTATGAAATGAAAAAAACTTTAAAATAACTCACCTAGCCAATGTTTCTATTATAACCAGTTTACTTATTTTATTGAAATGTAGAGTAATCTTTTGTCTATTTCGGTATAATCATAATCTGTTTTTAGTGTGGAACTCAAATATAGAGGGCTTTTAGGTTGTAAGTTTACAAGTTTTTGTGTAAAAATTATGGTATTATTAATAAAAATTAAATTTCAATTTATTAATTAATGTAAGGATAAGATCATGGATATGCAATATGAAAAATATAAAGCGTTATTAGATGCTTTAAATCCTATGCTTGCAGATTTTTTCGAAAATCAAAAAGAATATATTCATTGTAAGCTCAGATGTTCTCATTGCTGCCAGAGAGGATATTATCCGGTTACAGAAGTTGAATCAAAATTTATCAAAGAGGGGTTTGATAAATTAGACGAGTCTTTGAAAACTCAAATTTATGAAAAAGCGGTAAAAATTGCCAACGAAAGAAAAATGTTTGTGGAAAACGGTAATGATATATTACAATTCAAGTATTGCTGCCCGTTTTTAACTGATGATTTATGTTCAATATATGAACACAGGCCAATTATATGCAGGACACAGGGGCTTATTCATCAAAGCGCCGTTGATGAGCAAAAGTTTAACGTTCCTGGCTGTATGCATTTGGGTTTGAATTATGCGAATGTTTGGGATGAAAAAATTAATTTTTTCACTCAAAAAAAAATTGACGAGTTAAATCTTTCAACACCGCCTATCGGTTTTGATTTTTCTTATGAATCGCTTGTTGAAATGTGCGGTGTGGAATCAGCTACACTCCCGGAGAAGCTTGTTGATCCTGAAAATAACGAGATAAGAATGATTTTTGAATGGGTTTTATAGTTATATAAATAGAGACGTTATTTCAAATTTGTTCACGTCTATTAAGCCTTTGTCTGTTATTTTTATATCAGGAATGACAGGCAGTGAGAGGAATGAGAGGTTCATAAACACGTCATCGAGTTCACAACCGATTTCTCTGGATGATTTAACGAGGTTTTTAGTCTTTTTCATAACTTCTTCTATGCTTAAATCAGACATCAAACCTGCAACAGGCAGTGGGAGCAGTTCAAGAGTTTTTTCATCCTGTACGACGATTTTTCCGCCTTGTGATTTAACCAGTTCCACTGCAGCGTAGTACATATCTTTGTCATTAGTTCCCACAACTACCATGTTATGGGAATCGTGAGCCACAGTTGATGCGATAGCTCCTTTTTTCAGCCCTATGCCTTTTACAAATGCCAGGCCAATATTCCCGCTTGCCCTGTGTCTTTCTATTACGGCAATTTTAAGTATATCGTTTTCAACGTCGCTTTCTGCAAAACCGTTGATTATTTTTGCTTTTTCTGTGCCTTTTGCTGTTATGAGCTTATTTCCGGTTATATTAATGGTTTTTATTTTTTTAGATTCGGCTTTTATTTTGAAATCATCGGGTTCTATCCATTTAACGTTTACGGAACCTCTTGATTCTGGAAGCTGATAATCTTTTTGTCGAGTAAAACTTTGCCTTGTTTTGCTATCAATTTACCGTTTTTAAAGACCATTTCAGGCTTAAAGTCTGATAAATTATTAAGGACAAGCATATCTGCTTTAAAGCCGGGAGCGATTGCTCCGAGGTTTGGAATTTGGAAATATTCAGCAGTGTTTATAGAAGCCATCTGGATTGCTGTTAGCGGGTGTATTCCGTATTTAACGGCTCTTCTCACCATTGAATTGATGTGGTCGTATAAGTCGTGCGGGTATCTGTCGTCTGTTACAAAAAAGCATCTTCTTGAATTGCTGTAATCAATCACCGGCAGCAGCAGATCAAGATCTCTGGCGACGGTGCCTTCTCTAATCATAATATACATTCCGAGTCTGAGCTTTTCTCTTGCTTCTTCAGCGGTTGTGCATTCATGATCGGAAGAAACGCCGGCAGAAATATAGGCACAAAGGTCCTTTCCTCCAAGTCCGGGAGCGTGTCCATCTATTCGCTTTGATATTGGCAGTCTGATTTTATCAATTACCGATTTATCAAAATTTAATACTCCCGGGAAATTCATCATTTCTCCTATCCCGAGAACCCAGCTTTTTTTTATGAATACTGAAAGATCGCCACAGGAGAGTCTTGAACCTGATGTTTCCATCTCGGTTGCAGGCACGCAGGAAGGAAGCATCATAAAAACATCCAG
>CAYZIV010000091.1:0-6123 GCA_964478475.1 uncultured Gammaproteobacteria bacterium
GGCGAGGTCTTTAATTGTATCAAGAACTTCCAGAGTCATTTTGGGATCAAGCGCGCTTGTGGGTTCGTCAAACAGCATGATTTTTGGCTGCATTGCAAGACTTCTTGCAATAGCCACCCTTTGAGCCTGTCCTCCTGAAAGTTGTCCTGGGTATTTATCAATTTTGTCCAGAAGACCAACTTTTTCCAAAAGATACATTGTTTGTATTTCAGCTTCATTTTTAGTCATATTTTTTACTTTAATTGGAGCAAGATTAATGTTTTCCCTCACATTTAAGTGGGGAAATAAGTTAAATTGCTGAAAGACAATTCCAACTTCTGTCCTTATTTTGTTTAAATTTGTTTCTTTTGCTGTTATGTCAACATTATCAATAAATATTTTGCCCTCTGTTACCGGCACAAGAGCGTTTATGCATTTTAAAAGGGTGCTTTTTCCGCAGCCTGACTGACCTATTATTGCAATAATATTTCCTTTTTTTACATTTAAATTTATGTCTTTAAGCACACATAAATTTTTGTAATATTTACTTACATTTTCCAGCTTTATCATTTTTTTTGAAATTATTAAACCGGTAATATCTTATAATTAACCGGTTTTTTTTATTTAAACTATAAAATAGGGGCATATATTCATTGTATTTAATTTTACATGTGTTCTGTTTATTAGTAAACAGTTATAAGTTTTAAAATATTTATTTGTATGATTTTGAGAAATAATTCAATCAATTAAAATTTAATAAAAGACGTTTTAACGCTCTTTTGTTTCTTTATTTTGAATTTGTTTTTGAATTTTTTCATTGTATTTTATAGTTTTGTTTATATTAGGATTAGCTTTTAATGTGCCGGTTTGAAAACCTGAAAAAATATTATTTGTTGAAATAACCCCCATTTCAAATAAGAGTTCAATTTGTGAAATATTATAATTAATAATCGAACTAAGATTATTGATTCTCGCTTCTGTAAAGGTGCTTTGAGCCTCCAGCACATCCAGAAAAGTCCCAACTCCGGCTTCAAGTCTAATTACGGCTATCTCGCGGCTTTCCTCAGCTGATTCTAACTCTTTAGCAGTTGTATCAATAAGTTCTCTTGAAGTTATTGTATTAAAAAAGGTTTCAATAATTCTTTCTTCAATATTCCGGGATTTGTTAATATACTTAAACTGTTCTTCTTCAACTTCTGCTCCACTGGCTTTTATATCAGTAATGCCTTTTAGTCCTAAACCGTCAAGCCCTCTCCAGTTAGCTGCAAAGCCTATCGTTTTACTCCCAAATAATCCTACATCAGCAGTTCCTTGATTCGCTAACAGTCCAAATATGTTTATCTCTGGGATATATGTTGAATAACCGGCTTTCTTTCTTTGCCTTGCCGCTTCTACCATGAGTTTTTGCGATTTTAAGTCTGCTCTATTTTTCATTGCGATTTCTTTTGCCTGATCAACAGTAAAGCAATCTGCAAAAATTTCCTTTATTAAAGTGTCTTTAGTGTTGGGAATAAGTCTGATTAAAACCGGAATTCCTATAGTATTTGCAAGTTGTGCTTGTGTTAATCTGTAAGCGTTTTCTGCTTGAATTAATTCCTGTTTTGCGATCGCCAGATCTGCTTGTGCTCTCAGTACATCAAATTTAGTGCCCACTCCTGCCAATAATCTTTGTTCTGTAATTTTAAGCTGTTCTTCAACCTGCTCCAGGTTTACTTTTAGGATTTCAATATTTAATTTCGCCTGCAGTAATTCAAAATAATTCTTTGATGTTTTTAAAATAATTTCTTCTTTTGTAAACTCAAGCTCGTTTTTTTGAGAATTAAACTGATAATATGTTTCTTTTAAATCAAAATATTTCTTCACACTGAGATTGTAATTTAATGTAAAATTTGATTCGATAGGAACTTCTGACACTTCTACAGGCACAATTCCACCAACCAGGAAAGTTCCGCTTATTCTTGCCATATTGTATTCGTAATTTATATCAGGAATAAAATCAGTGATAGAGCGATAATACTTCCATTTGCTCCTGTTTTTAATAGCGTTGAATGTTTTTATATCAAAATTTCTCTCTAAAGCGATCATTAAAGCTTCTTCTAAAGAAATAAGATATTCTGTTTCTGTTATATCGAGAATAATTTCACCGCAAATATCCGGTTTTTCCATTGATGATATTTCTTCAGCGAAAATTTTAGTTGAAAATACTAAACTCAACAAAATGAATGTTAAATTGATGCAAACTATTTTTTTTAAATTCATTCTCATAAAAATCGATTTTTTTATTTAAATTATTAGAAAATAAAGATTTAATGCTCGTTAATGAGCTTAAATCATTTTCATCTATTCATTGCTATTCAATATATTATTTAGTTTGAAGAATATTTTCCGAAAGTTTTTTAAGAATTTGCGTTAAATTTTCAGTTTCTTCTTCTGATATATTTTTTGTTAAGTTTTTTTGAAAGTCTTCTACCACCGGTATGAGTCTTTCAACAACATCTTTCCCGGTCTGAGTTAGATAAACTTTTGTTTTTCGTCTATCTTTTTCATCAGAAATTCTTATAATCAGGTTTTTTTTCTCCATCACATCAAGAATTCTGGTTATGGTAGGTTTATCTTTAAATAAGTAATCTCCCAATTGTTTTTGATAAACCCCGTCTTCTTCATTGAGTTTTGCTAAAACACTCCATTGTTCAGTTGTAATGTTATAATTTTTATCTTTAAACTCTCTGTACAATGAGTTTTTTAAAATTTGAACTGTTCTACTGATTATGTAATCTAAATTTTCTTCAACTTTAAATTTTTGCTTCATTTTTATCACCTGTAATAAATTTAAGTTAAGTTTTAGTTGCGGTAACAACTATAGCTTTACTTGAGTTGAAAATCAATAAATTTAATAAAAACTAGACAATGGATTTAATTCTGGTTAGGAATTCTTTAATGTTTATTGGCTTAGTCATATAATCTAAACAACCGGCCTCCTTAGATTTTTTAATGTCGGATTCCATCGCATGAGCTGATATAACCAATATTGGGATATTTTTTGTTTTTTTATCGCTATTTATTTTTTTTATTACGTCAATTCCGTTTATATCAGGCAGTTGTAAATCTAATAAAATAAGCCCTATTTCCTGATAACTTTGATTTAGTAAATTCAGTCCGGTTAATCCTTCTGTGGCCGTTAAAATTTCATATCCGTTTGATTGTAAGATGTCACTTACAAGTTTTAAATTTATAGGATTATCTTCGATTATTAAAATTTTTTCCTTTTTCATAAAGTTATTATAACAATAATTAGAGCAATCATTTAAATTTATTATAATGCATGGTATTATTACAAAATTAAAATTTGTAACAGAATAACTAGTTGAGGTTAATTTTTTATATTTCAAGTTTTTTATATTAATAAGAAACTGTAAGTATTTAATTAATTGGTGAAAAAATGTCAGTAAATCCATTACAATTTGGACAATTAGTACAAACACCACAGTTACAGGGAATAATGCCAAAGCAAAGCGATCCTGCTTTTAGCATTAACCAAAGAGCTGATGTAGACAGTGCAGCAATAAGTAAGCCCGAATTAAACCCATTCGGACAGTTGCGACCTGTTGTGCAATCTGCGGAACGTGCAAACAAACTTGATTTGGATGCATAGCAGATAAAAAGAATCAAATTAAAAAACAGCCTCTAGAGGCTGTTTTTTAATTTGATTCAGATAAATAAGTTGAACTTTACGCAATTATAAAAAATAATGATAATATTAAATTAATAAATGCATAAATTTTTTAATCCATGGAAAAAAGAAAATTTATCAGCATCTATTTTAGATGTTGCAATGTTTACAATAGAATATATATAAATAAGGAAAAAACAGCATATATAGGCAGATGCCCGGGATGTTTGCGTTCGGTAAGAGTGAGAATAGGTAACAGGGGAGTTAATTCCAGATTTTTTGAAGCATATTAATCATTCTTGTCTTTTATTTTATGTTTAACATATGAAGAAACAGCTTCGCTAATAGTTTCTGGTTCTTTACTGTTTTCAAGTGGAGAAATCTGTTTTAATGCATTTATATTCTTATATTTTTTATACAGTAAAATTAGTGCATAAATAAATAAAATAAAGAGTATAACTTTGGTTAAAGAAATAAGCATGCCAAAAAATGCAGAAACAAAACTTTTCTTATTTTCAATATTATTAGTTGTTTCATTTATCTTATTGTTTTGATCCAGTGGCAATTTTTCCTGATTTATGGTGATCGGTGAATCAGGAGAAGGAGCTTCATTTGATTCAGCACTAACAGGCATAAAATTGACTTGTATAAGAATAATTATTAACCCGAGCAATATAAATTTATACAATAAATTTTTAAACATCTTATTTACCTCTTAGCATTAATATTTATTCTTTTGAAGACGTTGCTGTTTCAGGAGTTTTTTGTGCTGCAGTTTTTTTACTTGGATAAGTTCTTTTTGATCTTCTGGTTGATCTTGTTGTTGTCTTTGCGGAGGGTTTTTCTTTTGATTCTGTTTCCGATGCGGTTGATTCCGGTTTTTCAAGGGATTCTTTTTCCTCTGCAGCAGTTTTCTCTTCTTTCTTTTGTTGCTTTTCGGAAGTCTTTGTTGTCGTTTTTTTACTTTGCTTTTGTTGTGATACTTCTTGTATTTGATTTTCTACAGCTTCAATCTCTCCTAAAATGGTAAACACGTCAGGTTGATAGTTTTCTCCAAGTTTTTTTCTTGCAGTTCCTGGAGGAACAGAAGAAAGTCTTACCACTTTGGATATGTTTGGAAGATAGGTTTTTTGTTGTAAATGTTGTTTTATTGAGTCGGTATCAATTTCTTTCGGCTTTTGCTCTTCTTGTTTTTGTTTAACTATTTTATGTGCATTTGCTGCATTAACAGCTGGATTTGTTGCTATTTTTTTAGCTGCAAAACCTTGCTGGTTCTGTTGTTGTCGATGAAAATTATTTCCTTTTTGTTTATTTTCTTCATATTTGAATTGTTTTTGTTTTTGATCTCCAGGCTTAAAATGCTTTAACTTCTGCATTTTAGCTGCCATTTCTGCTTCTTGCGGAGGTACTACAAAATTGAAATCTTCTATAAGTCTTCCTACGCCTGAGCAGGTTTGACACTTTTTAGTGAAAATTTCAGAAAGACTTTGTCCTTGCCTATGTCTTGTTAGCTCTACCAGTCCTAAGTCAGATATTTGGCCTATTTGAGGATTTGATTTGTCTGCTTCAAGTGCCAGTTCAAATTTTTCCAAAATAGCTATTTGATCAACTCTGTTGTCCATATCAATGAAATCAACAATAATCATGCCTCCGATATTTCTTAATCTTAGCTGTCTTGCTATTTCATCAACAGATTCCAGGTTGGTTTTTCTGATAGTTTCGTTTTGAGTTGCTGAACTGACAAATTTCCCGCTGTTAACATCAATTACTGTAAGGGCTTCTGTTGTTTGAATGTATAAATATCCGCCGCTTGGCAAGTTTATTTTAGTTTGTAAAGCGCTTCTTATTTCTTTATCAATGTTATGAGCTATAAGTATGGATTCATTGCCTTTATGTAGAGCCAAATTGATGGAGTGAGATATATTCCAGCTCTGTAAAAGCTGCTGTGCACGATGATATGCAAAAGAAGTGTCGACTATAATTTCGTTGACTTCTTCTGTACAGGCTTCTCTGATTACTTTATAGAGAAGGTCCTGATCCCGATGCAATAGATTCGGAGGAGTTATTGTATCTGCTGCTGTAACAACATTGTTCCAATTTTCAAGCAAAAGCTCGAGATCTTCCTGAATCTCCGCGTCTGATTGTCCTTCAGCTTCAGTTCTTATGATTACACCTACTCCGGGAGGTTTCATTACGCTTACAAGTGATTTAAGTCTTGCGCGTTCTTTTGCAGAAGATATCTTTTTACTTACGCTTATGCCGCTTTCGTAGGGCATAAATACAAGAAATCTTCCCGGTATGCTCACAGAAGGCGTTACTCTTGGTCCTTTGTGTCCTGAAGGTTCTTTTACTACCTGGACAATGAGTTTTTGTTTAGGTTTTACTATTTCGTTAAGCGGTCCTTTGCCTATAATGTCTGAAGCGTGTAAAAAACCCATTTTATCGCTTCCAACGTTTACAAATGCTGCATCTAT
>CAYZIV010000092.1:0-6031 GCA_964478475.1 uncultured Gammaproteobacteria bacterium
TTTGCAGGGTGTTTTTTTATTATAAATAATTAAATTGAATCTATTTTCTGCCTTCTCCTGCCGCCACGATAAAGGAGACTCAGAAGCTTCGCTTTTAATAATTTTATAAGTCATAAGTTGAGTTATAATTACAAAAAAAGATTTTTTAATTTATGATAAATTTTGATTCTCTAACGCTAAAAGCCCTCATAAACGAACTGTACTCTGTATTACACGGAGCAAGAGTTCATAAAATTCAACAGCCCGGGAAAAATGAACTTGTTGTTTCAATAAGATCAATGGGGAAAAATCATAAACTCTATATCTGCGCTGATCCCAAATATCCCCATGCCGCATTATTAAGCAAAGATGGCGAAAAACTTCGTGATCTTAAAATTCCCCAAAAACCGCCAATGTTTTGCATGCTCTTAAGAAAACACATGGAAAGCAGTAAAATAACCGAGATAAGACAACCCGGCTTTGACAGAATTTTGGAAATATATTTCGAAAGTTACTCGGAAATCGGCGCAAAAACCCCGCTGGTATTGTCATGCGAATTTATGGGGAAATACAGCAATATTATTTTATATAACTACGAAACAAACGTGATTCTTGGCTGCTCTCACACCGTAAGCAGTGAAAAAAGCCGCGAAAGAGAAGTTGCAGGTGGGCTTCCCTTTGTTTACCCGCCGAAGCAAAACAAAATTGATTTGAATAAAATATCCGAAAACGATTTTTACAGGCTGATAAAAACAATTTCTATACCGATTAATACTTGGCTGAATGAGAAAATCGGGTTTATAAGTAAATCAATAGCAACTGAAATATGCGAGTTTTGTGATATCGATGTGAATGAAGCAGCAGAGCTTTCTAGCGAAAAAATAAACTGTTTATACAATACTATAAAACAAACGGTTAACCTGAAAAACTTAAATCCCTCTTTGAGCAAAGATTTAAGCTTTTATTCTCCAATAGGACTTACTAAAAAAGAGGATTTACAAAAAACAGATTCTATAAACTCAATGATAGATAAATATTTTGGAACTCAAGTTTTTAAATACAAATTCGGGCAACTTAAACAAACTATTCTAAATGTTGTAAAAAAAGAGTTAAAAAAACAGAAAATTCTTCTTACAAAACACGAAAAAACTATAGATTTAAAAGAAAAAGCCAATAATTACAAAGAATTTGCCGATTTAATCATGGCAAATTTATATAAAATCAAACCCAAAGCGGATTGTATAAGTTTAGAAAGTTATAATAATAGCGAAAAAGTAGATATTCCGCTTGATCCGACAATTTCTTCCATAAACAATGCCCAAAAATATTACAAACTGTATAACAAAGCAAAAGTCGCCTCACAGCACAGCGAAAAACTTATACAAGATATACTCAACGAAATTCAATATCTGGAGAGCATTCAAGAATCAATCAACCAGGCTGAAACCCTGCAGGATTTACATTTAATAAAAGAAGAACTTATAAATCAAAGTTATATAAGCTCTAAGCCTGCCAAAAATGAAAAAAAAGTAAAAGACGCTATAGAACCGGCAGAATTTATTTCATCAGACGGTTTCATAATTTATGCCGGGAAAAACAATAAACAAAATGAATACATCTTGAAAAATTCCTCTTCTGAAGATATATGGCTACATTCCAGAGATGTCCCAGGCTCACATGTAATAATAAGAAATGCAGACGGAAAAGAAATATCTGAAACAACATTATACGAAGCAGTTAATATAGCAGCATGGTATAGCAAAGGACGGTATTCGGCGAATATTCCCGTTGTGTTCACTAAAAGGAAGTACGTGAAAAAACCTTCAGGAGCTAAGCCCGGGTTTGTGATTTATACCAACGAAAAATCCCTTACTGCAACTCCTGAAGAGCAGAAAATTAAGAGTTTAAGAAAAAAGACTACTCTCCCATAACTTTGATGATCATTCGCTTCCTGCGCTGACCGTCAAATTCGGCGTAATAAACCTGCTGCCATGGTCCGAGGTCCAATCTGCCTTCTGTCACAGGAACCATTACTTCATGCCCTATCAGCAAACTTTTAAGATGCGCATCACCATTGGTTTCACCCGTTCTGTGATGTTTATAATTAATATCAAAAGGGGCAAGTTTCTCAAGCCATTCGTCAATATCGGCTATAATTCCACTTTCTGCGTCATTTACATAAACTCCTGCGGTTATATGCATTGCAGATACAAGAACCATTCCTTCCCGAATCCCGCTCTGTTTTAGGATTTCAGAAACTTTTTGGGTTATATTTATATATTCCCTTTGATTTTGTGTATTGAACCATAGGTATTCAGTGTGAAATTTCATAAAGCATACTCCTTTTTCTTTAATATCAACGTGGAAGCCAATCAAGTATTCTTACAGAAGAAGGTTCGTTGATGTTCCCACGGATTTTAACTGCAAAATCTCTGTCATTTTCAAGAGGTTCAGCGATTAATGAAGGTATTCTTTCACTACCCGAGTACTGCTTTACAGCCCTTTGTTGCGCAAGAGCCCGACCTATCTCACCCCACTGCCCGGGTAGCTGTTCCGCCAGTTTATCAACAGAAAAATCGGCGATAGGACCTAATTGTCTTACCATCTTGCCGGATAACTTGCTGAGAATTGTCAAATTGGCATGATTGTTAGCCATATTAAGCGAACCGGAAATAAATGAGCTTAAAAACTGCCCACGTACAAGTATTTCCTGAATATCAAGGATGCCTTTATTTATCATAACCAGCCCGTCAAGGGATTCAAAATGAGTTGTTTCATCCTTTGCATTAACTCCTCCTCTTGATGACAGCCCCGCTGCATTGAATAAATAGTGTATAGAACCTATTTTCGGAAGATATCCGTTTTTAATTTGAAAATCAGTCCGACCTACTGCATTTGAGGTCATTTCTTCCGGCGTTTTTCCCATTGTAGTTAATTGTATACGACCATTCATTCCTCCAAAAATTTCATCAGGAGTCTGGGCAAAATTCGTCGCAAGGGCATTTATTTCTATATTGTCAGAAGTCAAATCTACTCTTAGTTTTGTAGTTTCTAAATTCATATCCATAACGCCTGTGGCTGTTCCGCCGCTTGTGTGCGTTATAAAATCTCTTATCATAAGGTTATTTGATGAACTTAATCCAAAATTGAATGATAAATTTTTATTCAAAAGATTACTGGCTACAAGCTCATCAGATGTAACTTTGCCTTCGCATATAATTACAGAGCCGTCTTTTAGTTTTTTCTGCTCAGCACTGGATTTTAGAGAAACATCAATATTATCAGCTTTAAACATCAGCGAGGGGAAATCAGCATTTTTTATTTTCAAAGTCCCTGTTGTTATTGGCTGACCAGCTTTACCGTTTACCAAAAGATCACCGTTTATCTGAATTTTCCCGCTCGGGTCTTTTAATCTCATATTTAAGCCGGAAATATCAGTTTTAATATTATTTAAAACAGGAGTTTTAGTGTCATATTGATCAATGATTCCTTCCAGACTGACTAATTTAGAAGCAGAATCCAATTTATAAATACCCGCTGAATTTTTAGAAATATTTGATCCGGCAAAAAGCCCTGAATCTGTTAAATTAATTGACTTAGGCGTTATTCTTGCATTGAAGCTTAAAATATTTGTGATGTTAGCCGGTTGATCAAGCTTAATTACATTTGCAAAATTATCAAAATTTGTCTGAGCCGTGATGCTTAAATTTTCAGGATTTCCTGCAATAAAAGCATTAAAAGGTATTTTATTTACTGATTTTAAAGCATCTTGAACCCCTTTATCAGCATGCTGTCTGATATCAGCAGATGTAATCTGTCCGTTTGCTTTTACATCTAAATTAACGTCACTATCAAGGTCGACAATTTCTCCGTATAAATTCATCGGACTCTTTGATATAACAGTTGATATGTCTTTTAGTTGAGCTTTATTACCAGCAACATGAATGTTTCCGCTTACGATTGACACTGGAAGCTTAGCAGGCACGTAATAAACCGCAATTTTATCCGGAGTTAAATATATATCAGGGTCTATTTCTTTATTCAAATCACCTTTTATAAAAACTTCTGTCTTTAAATTTCCGGAAATGTTCCTAAAATCAGTTAATTCTTTTTTTACATCAACTAAAAGCTTGCTGTTATCTACTAAATTTGATACTGATCCCATATTAACCGCAGGCAGATCTATTTTTATATCAGAAATTAAATCAGAAGTTATATCTCCTGTAACATTAAACTTTATATTCCCGAGAAAACCTGATGTGTTCTTAAATACAACTTTATTTTTGTCAAAATTTAACGTGCTGTTTATATTTTGCAACGGTTGAGAAAGACCGCTATGAGAAACCCGGGTTTCCAGAATATTTAAATACCCGCTAAAATCATTGTTTTTAAGGTTAAAATCGGCTTTTAATTTTCCTTTAATATCTAAATTATTAAGCTCGTTTGTATCCGCATTAAACATTTCAGCAAAGGTGTTTGCAAATTTTACAACATCTTCGAGCCTGATTTCAGAACTTTTTACGTTTAAATCAAAGTCTTGTTTTTCTATATTCTTAACTTTACCCGATAATTCAAGAAAAGAATCCGCTGTTATGAATAATTTTGAATCAATATCGGCTTTTTTGCCGGAAAAATTAAAATTTCCGTGGCTGTCAGGTAGTTTTTGCCCGTCAATAACCAAAGATAACTTGTCAAACTTCAAAAAACCATCGATTTCCGGCAATTTGCCTTTATTTTTAAGTCTTAAATCAGCAATTACTTCGGTTTTAAAATCATGCTTTTCACTTCTTATTTTGGTGGTTGAATCTTCAGGACCACCTAATTCTACTTGATCAACAACAACTTCTCCAAAAATTAAAGGCAAAACCTGAACCTTAACCTTAGCCTTATCAACGGCTAATAAAATTTCATTTTCCGAAGTTGTTAAAACAACATTTTTCGCCGTAACTCCTGCAGTAAAGTTGAAATAAGTGTGCAGCTTAATCTCATCAAACTCAATTTCAAGTCCGGTTTCGTCCTTTACGGCTTCTCGGATTTCAGGTTTATAATTATTAAAATCCAATAAACTCGGAACTAAAAACAAATATGCCCCGTATAAAAGCCCAATTAAGCCAACAATAACTATAAGCGTTATTTTTGATGCTTTACCCATAGTCTCATCCCTCTTTTTTAATTTTAAATTATTTGTAATTAATAATTATATTTTACTTCACTAAATCTTACTAAAACAGATTTTAAATAAAATTATATTATTGATAAAATTAACAAATAAAAAACAAAGGCATTTACGGCGGATATGTACATAGAAGGCAACCCGGGAGCGGGAAAAACAAGTTTTCTTATTGATAAATTTGTAAAATTAATTCTTTCAGGAACTTCAACCTCTGAAATTCTCATATTATGCCAAAATAACCATAAAAAAAGATTATTTACCGAAAGAATCAGAGAAAAACTGGAAAACACCGATTTTAGAGGATCAGGAAGTTTACCAATTTACACTTTCAATGGAATTGTCCAAAATACAATACTCTCTAACTGGTCAGAAATTGAAAAGTTAATACCGGAAAAATACGGCAAAAAACAAATACTGCCTGAATTCAGCGGATTAGGAATATCAGAGTTTCTTCTTAAGGAAAGCATTAAAGAAATCAATAACCAGCAGGAATTGAGCAGCACCTTCAAAGATTACTTATCTCACAGGAATCTTAAATATCAGCTCTTTAGACGACTCAAACTTATTGTGGAAAACAATCTTTCAACCCGGGAAATAAAAGAAAAATCAAAATTTTTAAATGAACAATTCAGTGTCCCGACGGAACAAACGCTCCAAAAACTTAAGGAATTTTCCTTTAATTTTAGAACTTTTGATTATTTAAGACAAATTTCAATATTTTTAACCCTTTTAGAGCAGGGAAAAATAAACTTCAACGAAAAAAAATACATACTGACAGATGATTATGACGAATTTTCTTATTCAGCTCAATACTTTATAAAGCACCTTCTCCAAACAGCAAAAGAATTTTATATTGCAGCAGATCCCAACGGAGGCTCA
>CAYZIV010000093.1:0-5946 GCA_964478475.1 uncultured Gammaproteobacteria bacterium
CAAGATATCAACAAAAAGGGATATGGCTACTGCAAGAAAACGGGGAAGCCGAGCGGGTGGAAGTCCGGACCGGCATAAGCGACGAGAATAATACAGAGATAGTTTCCGGAGATATCAAAGCTGGAGATAAGGTTATAACCGGTTTGAATAAAGGAAATAAAAATAATTCTAAACGTCCTATGCGCTTAAGGTTATAACACGGAGAAGACATGCCTCTGATTGAGACGAAAAATATTAAAAAAACCTACACGATGGGCGAAATCAAGCTCGAAGTCCTCAAGGGAATCAACCTGACCATAGACATAGGGGAATTCGTCGCGGTTATGGGTCCCTCAGGTTCAGGAAAATCAACGTTCATGAATCTGCTGGGTTGTCTGGACAAACCGACAGAAGGCAAATACTTCCTCGACGGACAGGATATGACCAGTTTAAACGACAATAATCTGGCGGAAATCCGCAGCGCAAAGCTGGGGTTTGTGTTTCAGGGATTTAACCTGCTATCCAGAACTTCCGCGCTGGAAAACGTGGAACTCCCGATGATTTACAGCAAAATTCCGCCGAAAGAAAGACAGGAAAGAGCGATGGAAGCGCTAAAGTCCGTTAATCTTGAAGACCGAGCAGGTCATGCGCCAAACCAGCTTTCAGGTGGACAACAGCAAAGAATAGCAATTGCAAGGGCTATCGTGAATGATGCGCCGATAATCTTCGCCGATGAGCCGACAGGAAACCTCGATACCAAGACAAGCATTGAAATAATGAACCTTTTCATAAAATTAAACAGCGAACTTAAAAGAACCATAATACTTGTAACCCACGAAAACGATATAGCTGAGTTCAGTAAAAGAATTATAAGGTTTCAAGACGGGGAAATAATCAGTGACGAGGTGAATTGTGATTGATTTGTCCACAATAATAAAAATAGCTTTAAAAGCCCTTTGGGTAAATAAAATGAGATCAGCACTCACAAGTCTCGGAATAATTATAGGAGTTTCCGCTGTTATAATAATGCTTGCAGTTGGTACGGGGGCAAGTCAGAGGATTGATGAGCATATATCCAGCATAGGAAGTAATTTGTTAATGGTTACACCGGGAGCAACGACTTCAGGTGGGGTTAGAGCCAGAGGAGTGCAGTCTTCCTTAACTGACAGTGATGCGGAAGCTATAAAAAATCAATGCCCCTCTGTAAACGAAGTTGCTCCTGTTTTAAGCGAAATTGCTCAGGTTGTATACGGCAATCAAAACTGGTCAACCAATATAAACGGCACAACACCGGGCGTTACAATAGTTAGAAACTGGTCAATAAATCATGGTTCAATGTTTACAGAATATGATGTAAAACGCGGCACACAGGTATGTGTTCTTGGACAAACTGTAGCAGAAAATCTTTTTGGAGATGTTGATCCCGTAAATAAAACCATAAGAATTAAAGGCATTCCCTTTAAAGTATTAGGAATACTTTCAGAAAAAGGACAGTCCGGAAGAGGAGATGATCAGGACGATCTCATATTAATTCCTGTTACAACAGCTCAAAAACGAGTTATAGGAACTTCATTTCCCGGAATGGTCAGGATAATAATGGTACAGACGAGAAATTCTGAAAACTTAAATTCTGCTGAGCAGGAAATAACTATGCTTCTCAGACAAAGACACAGGATTAGTTCCAGGCAGGACGATAATTTTACTGTAAGAAACCTGACTCAAATGATGGAAGCGGCACAACAGTCCTCAGCTACAATGACATTTCTGCTCGGTTCGATTGCTTCTGTCTCGCTGCTGGTTGGCGGGATAGGTATTATGAACATTATGCTTGTATCTGTAACAGAAAGAACTCGAGAAATCGGCATCAGAATGGCAATAGGCGCAAAGAAAAATGATATAAGACTTCAGTTTCTCGTAGAAGCAATGATTATTTCATTGATGGGCGGAATTATTGGGGTCATTGCGGGATTGGCCGGTTCTTATTTAATGGGTGTGTTTTCAAATTTGCCGATAAAAGTTTCTTTGTTATCAGTAGTTTTATCCTTTGGCTTTGCTGGGTTGATAGGGGTTTTTTTCGGATTTTATCCCGCGTATAAAGCATCTTTATTGAATCCGATTGACGCATTGAGGTATGAATAGATACAGGATAATATTATAGTTGTTCAAAAATTAATATAAAAGGAATTAATATAGATGAGAGCAGAAATTCTATGTGTCGGAACTGAGCTTCTTTTGGGAGATACTGTGAATACCAATGCGGCATATATTTCTAAAAAACTGTCAGGACTTGGCATAGATTGTTTCCAGCATTCAGTTGTGGGGGATAATGATCTGCGGATAAAACAATCAATGAAAATTGCTCTGGAAAGAACAGATATTTTGATAATAACCGGTGGTCTCGGTCCTACGGATGATGATATTACAATGCAGTCAGTCGCTGATTTTTTTGATAAAAAACTTGTAGTTCATGAAGAATCTTTTAAAAAAATTGAAAAATTTTTTAGTTCCAAAAACCTTAAAATTCCTGAAAAAGCAAAAAAACAAGCTGCTTTTCCAGATGGCGCAAAAGTTATAGATAATCCGCTCGGAACAGCTCCGGGTATTATCTGGGAAATAAAAGATAAGATTATTATTGTATTGCCCGGTGTGCCGGAAGAGCTTTATGCCATTTGGGAAGATTCTATGGAAAAATATCTTGGGAAATATTCCGAGCATGTTATAGAAAAAAGATTTTTAAAATTTTTTTCCATACCGGAAGGAGCTTTGGGGGAAAAAATCAAAGACCTTATGGCACTTGGTAATCCTACGGTAGCGACTTTGGTCTCAGATGGCTATACCAACGTCAGATTAGCAGCAAAAGCAAAGACAAAAGAAGAAGCTAGTGCCCTGATTTTAGACGTTGAAAAAGAAATCCTCAATCGAATAGGCGATTATTTCTGGGGATATGATAATGATACGCTGGAAAAAATAGTTGGAAAGATACTTTTAGAAAAGAATTTGACTGTTTCTACAGCTGAATCTTGCACAGGAGGTTTGGTTAGCTCAATGCTTACTGATATTCCCGGCAGTTCGGCTTACATAAAATTAAATTCAGTAACTTATTCCAATGAATCTAAAATTAAGCAATTAGGGGTCAATTCTGATTTAATACAAAAATATGGAGCGGTAAGTGAACAAGTCGCAGGAGAAATGGCGGATGGAATCAGGAAAGTTGCAGGTACTGATATAGGAGTTGGGATCACAGGAATCGCCGGACCCACAGGAGGAACTGCTGAAAAACCTGTGGGACTTGTTTATATAGCAATATCAGATAAAAATAAAACGGAAAGTTATAAAGTTAATATTAATCCGAATTTTTCGCGAATTATCATAAAACAAAGAGCCGCTCAATACGCCATAAACTTCCTGAGATTGTTTATAAACTGTTTTTAAAGAAAGATTGTTTAAAGAAGTGTCATAGTTTAATTTTTTTATGTGGTACTTTTTTTTAAGCTATAAAATCTTTAAAACCTAACGTTTTAGTTATTAATAATCGGCATAGGTCAAAAAAAAGCCCTGCAAAACTGCAGGGTGTAAAGTTAATAAGAAGTTTAGGGGGGGGTATTTTTATACAATATTTTCTCTGATTGCTTTTACAGCAGCCTGAACTCTGTCGTCTACGCAAAGTTTTTGCAGAATGCTGCAAACATGAGCTTTTGCTGTATGCACACTTACTATTAGTTCTTTTGCTATTTCGGTATTGCTTTTGCCTGTCACCAGGAGTCTTAAAACTTCCATTTCTCTTTCAGTAAGTTGTCCTCTGGCATCAGATATAGTTGAAGAATTTAAAACCTTAGCCGACTCAGGTTTTGGGAAAAGTTTGAGAGCTACTTTTGCTACGTTAGGATCGAGCCATGCTGCTCCTTGTTTTACATTTTTTATCACGTTTACAAGGGTGTTGGGATCAATATCTTTAAGACAATATGCATTTGCGCCTGAACCTAAAGCGGCTAAAACTTCTTCATCTCTTTCATGAGAAGTTAAAACTATAACTTTGATATCTTCATTGTATTCTTTTATTTGTTGAGTTGCTTCTATTCCGTTTATGCCGGGTAAGCCTAAATCCATAAGAATTACATCCGGATTAAGTTCTTTGACAAGTTGAAGGCCGTTTTCTGCTGTTTCTGATTCACCTATTACTTCTATATCATCAAATTCATTTAAAGAAGATCTGAGACCAACTCTGGTTAGTTTGTAGTCTTCAATGATTATTACTTTAATTACATCGGTTTTTATTATAGGATTCATTATATATTTCCTTCCTGTTATTTTTACAAAATATTTAAAATCAATATGAACAAATTAAATCTTTTTTTATTTAACTTAAATTTTATATTAACATATAAGTTTTTATTAAAATAAGGGTTATAATAAAATTACTCGACTGATTAATAACTATCTTTAACAAGTTATTACCCATGTGTATAGTTTTGTTGCAAAATCATTACATAAATTGTTTATTAAAAGATTCCGCTTATTCAGTTGTATTCATTGATGCAATAGTTTTTTATTAAAGCTCAAAGAAACTTAATGTTAATTTTGTTTTAAAACAATTTATACAACAATTACAAGAATATTCATCTTTTTTTAAAAAACAATTGTAAATTTAAAAATTTAAATTTAACCCAAAAAAAATTGTTTGAATTAATATTATTAAACAATCATTTATTATTAAATTTGTTGAATAATTTAATTTTAATAATATTGCCCCCTAATAAAATTAAATGTACTTTATATAAGTAGGAGCTGAAAATTTATATGGTTTTAATCATATAAAAAAGGGAGGAAAAAGGGGTCAAAAAACCTTAAAATATGTTTGTAAGATGTATTTTAAGGAACAATTTTCTTAGGAAAAGAGTTGATAGGCAGCTGAAAATACATCGATCGACAGCCGGTCCGGTGTAAGAGTTTTGTGGAGGAACTGAGCGTGTTAGAACATGGTTATATCCAGATTTATACAGGAGATGGTAAAGGAAAAACCACGGCTTCTTTAGGTTTAGCCTTAAGAGCGATCGGACATGGCTGGAAGGTACTCATTGTGCAATTTACTAAAGGGGACCAGGCTAATTATTATGGAGAGATTATGTCTTCATCAAAATTGATGCCTAATTTGGAAGTGGCTCAATTTGGCCTTGACAGAGTTGTATATTCCAGCAATAAAAACTTTGAAGATTATAAAGAGGCTAAAAAGGGTTGGGAATATGCTAAACAGGCTATTCAAAGCGGAAAATACCAGATGATTATTCTCGATGAAATTAATATATGCGCTGATCTTGGAATGATAAAAATTTCTGAAATTAAGGATGTTCTTATAAATAAACCAAAAAATCTTGAAATTGTATTAACAGGAAGACGGGCAAACCCTGAATTGGTTTCAATGGCTCATCTTGTAACAGAAATGACTCCTGTAAAACATTACTTTGATCAGGGTGTTATGGCAAGACAAGGGATTGAATACTAAATAAAATTGATGTATAATTTATATAATTATTTGTATATAAATTTATATATAAATTTATAAAGGGTATTGTTTTGAATAAAAAACTTCAAAAACAACCTAGAAAAGGGTTTGGATTAGTTCCATATATTCTCATAGGTGTAATGGTAACAGCGTTGGCATTTGGATTAAGACCTGTTTTTGAACGGGGAAGTGAAATGCTAACTGATAGCGCTCCAAAAAGAAACGAAATTGAGATAAGTGAAGCTCAACCTGAACCTCCACAAATTGATAGAGGTGACAATACTATTGTTGAAGGCGGTGAAGACGGCGGCAGCGGTAGTGATGATGATGGCAGCGGCATTGATGAAGGGGGTATAGTTGAATGTGAAGGGGATCCTCCGTTTGAGGGAACTGAATATACTTTTAAACAAGTAGAAGTTACTTGTAATCCAGATACTGAACCTTGTATGTATGATCCTGCAACGGAT
>CAYZIV010000094.1:0-5880 GCA_964478475.1 uncultured Gammaproteobacteria bacterium
ATGGAAACTTATGATAATTACATAAAACACATTGATGAAGTGATAAAACAGCTGGAGGAAGAAAAACAACAGGCAATAGAAAAGCTGGAAGAAGAAAAAGAAAAGTTGAGAGAGCTGGAAAAAGCGGTTAATGTTCTGGAAAAACATAAAGAAAAAGCTATTGAGCAGTACAATGAAGAACAAAGAAAAATCGAAATGAAAAGGTTAGACGAAGTTGCGGGGCAAAAATATTTTGCAAAAATGTGTGAAAAAATAGAAGAAGACCTCGCAGACGAAGAAAGAAGACTATTAAATGATAATTAATGCAGAAAATATGTTAAATATGGATAATATAAAGCTGGATTCAGCCAGAGGTTTTAGTTTTGAGCTCGGGTTACCGGAATTTGACGAGGTTATGAAGGATTTGCAGGAAATTAAGAATTTAGGGATTTCTGCTGATCAAATTGATTTACAAGCTGGATTGCAGTCTAATCAAAAAGAAATAAGGATGAATCTTTTAAAAACTCTTCAGGAACTGGCAATGAAAGACCAGATCCCGGTTAGAATGGAAAATCTTGATGATATAAGGCTTTTTATCAATTCACGGGAGTTATATGGGATTAATGAAAACCGCAGCATAAAGCTAGATTCAATGACAAAAGATGATATCGACTTTTTTAAACTATGTTTAGAAAAAAAAGAACTTACGATAGACAACATAAATTCTAAAGATGCAACGATTAACATTATGAACATTGACAATGCTAATCAAGTTTCATACAAGAGTTTGAACTTTTCTAAAGGTTTATTTAATTTAATTGAATATTCATTCCAGAAACAAAAACCTGTAAGGCTTGATTTTCAGGGAGATTCTTCTGTTATATTAAAAGTAAACAAGGAAGGTAAGTTAACAGCCGAATTTATCTCCAATGAAAAGGCAATGGAATATGTCTTGAGGAGCAGCATTCCTAATCTGAAAAACAAATTTGATTCAGAAGGAATTCCGTATGAAAAAATTTTTTACAGAGAACAATCGAAAAAAAATAAAAAAGGAGATAAGAAATGAGAGATTCCTTTGTAACAGCGCTTAATACTCAATCAATAACAAAAGAATGGATGGATCAGGTTTCTGTCAATCTTAGTAATGTTTATACTCCGGGCTACAGGGAAATCAGGTCATCCTTTAAAAATTTTCTAGATGGCGCGTCGTTGGAAGATTTAAGAACTAAAATAGGTCAGGGCAAGGCATTTCCAGGGACTTCTGATGAAAATGTTTTTCTTGAGGGACAGGGATTTTTTGTAACAAAAAGACCTGATGGCGAAAATTTATATACCAGGCTTGGTGAATTTACTTTTGATGGTGATGGAGTTTATAAATCCAAGGAAGGTTATAACGTGCAAGGGTACCTTCTTAATGATAAAGGAGAAATTCAATCAGGAACACCATCTTATGATGATCCGACAATGACAAAAGCTGAAGATAATTTGGCGAATGTTCCCACAACAGATATAAAACTTTGGATTGATCCCAGCAACGGTAAATATCTTGGTAAGTATGAAGAATTTGAAATTAAAGGAGACGGCGTATTATACGGAAAAGCCGACGATGGGAAGATAAAAGTCCCGTTATATAAGATTGCGGTTATGAATTTTCATAATTCTCCCGCATTAACACAAGTTAGACCGGGATATTTTAAGGAAAATGAAAATTCCGGAAAACCTGTTATAGGAAGAGGTGAAATCAGAAGCGGACTCATTGAGATGTCAAACACTGATTTAAAAGCCAATATAACTTATTATCAGCAGGCAAAAATGCAGATGGAAATGTCAAGTAAGCTGGTGAGCACTAATAAACAGCTGCTTGAAGAGGCGTTAAGACTTCTTCAATAGTCTTATTTAACTCGAATCATGAATTAACTGAAATGCAATTATAGCTTAACAAAATTAATTTGCGATTCAGGTTATTTAAATTTTTCATCCACTTTTTGTTTTATTTCATCGCACATAACGATTTCATCCGGCCAGGTGCGGTTAAATCCTTCACTTGCCCAATTTTTTGTGGCATCAATTCCCATTTTGCCGCCAAATCCTGGTAAGTCACAAGCATGTTCAAGCATATCAAGCGGACCTTTTGTAATAACGCAGTCACGAGAAGGATCTACATTGTTGAAAACTTTCCAAGTGACTTCTGACAAGTTATGCACATCAACGTCAGAATCCACTATTATAACGAATTTAGTGAACATAAGCTGTCCTAATCCCCAAACAGCATTGATAACTTTGTTTGCATGTCCAGGAAAGCTTTTGTCTATACTAATGATTACACAGTTATGAAAAACACCTTCAATTGGCAAATTCATATCAACAATTTCGGGCAGAATTTTTTTCAGCACAGGTAAAAATATTTGTTCTGTTGCTTTGCCCATATAGCAATCTTCCTGAGGCGGTTTGCCGACGATTGTAGCGGGGTAAACAGGATCTTTGGCGTGAGTCATCGCTGTTATATGAAAAACCGGATATTCATCAGCAAGACTGTAATAACCGGTATGATCTCCGAAAGGTCCTTCTGTTCTTTTTTCTTCAAGATCTACATACCCTTCAAGGATTATCTCCGCATCGGCAGGCACTTCTATATCAACGGTTCTGCATTTTACAAGCTTAACTGGCTTTTTACGCAAAAAACCCGCGAAAATCATTTCGTCAATTCCCGGAGGTACCGGCGCTGTTGAAGCATAAGTTACAGCGGGATCACAGCCTAATGCAACCGCAATTTCAAACTTTTTGCCGAGTTTTTTTGTTTCTTCAAAGTTTTTCGCCCCGTCATGATGCTTATGCCAGTGCATCCCGGTTGTTGTGTTGTCAAATTTCTGGAGCCTGTACATCCCCATGTTCCTGTTTCCGGTGTGCGGATTCTTTGTTATTACAAGCGGAAGCGTTATAAATGCTCCCCCGTCTTGAGGCCAGCATTTTAGTATAGGGAGTTTATCAAGAATAGGCTGTGTTAGGTCTGTTATAACAACTTCCTGACAAGGTGCATCCTTAACAATTTTAGGGAAAAACTGACTTACCTCAAACAGTTTTGGCAATAAATTAGCTTTTTCTGCAAGGCTGTCCGGCACTTCCGGCTTCACCAGTTCTTCTATGCGTTTTGCGATATCTTTTACGCTGTTTGTCCCCAAGGAAAATGCCATTCTGTCATATGACCCGAATGCATTGGTTAAAACAGGCATTTCATAGCCTTCCACGTTTTTAAATAACAACGCCTTGTTGGGGAAGCCTTTTTCTTTGCTTGCCCGGTCTGTAATCTCTGTGATTTCAAGTTCTGAACTTACCGGCGTGTCAATTTCCAAAAGCTCATTTTCTTTTTTTAGTTTATTTATAAAATCTTTTAAATTTTTGTATGTCATAAAATTATTTTACTCACATTTTTAAATTTAATTGAGAGGGTTAATTACAAGCCCGCTGGTTAATTTTGGATAAAAATAGGTCGATTTTTGAGGCATTTTATATCCTTGAGATGAAACTTCTTTTATAAGTTGAATATGAGGAGTTGCCATTATGAAAACCACTTCAGCTTTTCCGTTTTCTATAGCTTCAAATGCTTCTGTTTCTTTTTTGAGGTATTTTACACCGTTTTGTTTCATTTGGTCTTCTTCAGAAAATTCTAAAAATTCGCTCAGCACTATTTTGTGTAAAAGGGTTAAATCCAGCTTTCTCATTACTTCCGGCACATTCTTTTTGTCGAAAATTTCTTTAACGGCTTCTTTTTCTCTTAATTTGAGCAATATATATTTATTTTCATCCTTGAAGCAGCAGCCGAATACAATATTATTTTTTGCCTGTTCTTCGATGTCAGCCGTAAATTTTTCTTTGACCCCTTCTCTTGTTGCGGAATCAAAACTATATTGCGCAAAGTCAAAATATTTCCCGAGGTTTTCCATAAGTTCTGATTTGTTTATATCTTTTGTGATGATTCGGTGGGTAGGATAGACTTTTAGGTTTTCATCATCGAGATTTGTGTAAAAAGCCATAACCCAATTAAAAGGATCATTTTCATTGAAATCAGGGTTTTGCTGCCTTTTATAATCCCTGTAAGCAATGGAAGTTTCATATCTGTGATGTCCGTCTGCTATTAAAACTTTTTTGTCGCGCATAATTTCAGTTATTTTAGCTATAACAGAAGGATTTTCTATTGCATAGAGAATGTTTCTTACTCCCTGATCATCAACAACATCAATGAAAGGTTCTTCAGGAAGTTCTATAGCCTTGTCAATTTCTTTGTCGGGATCTGAATATGTCATAAAAATTTGGCTGAAATTAGCTTCACATGCTTTCATAAGATTTAATCTATCTTGTTTAGGTCCGCCCATTGTGTATTCATGGGGGAGGACGTTTCCTTCTTCATAAGTTTCTATGTGGTTTTTTGCGATAAAACCTTTGCGATTAATTGAGTTTCCTCTGGAATCTTTGTAATTTTGTATATAGTAGTAAATACAGGGTTTATCGGATTTGATTAATATTTTTTCTTCCAGCCATTGGTTGAATTCTTCTGCAGCGCGGGAATATTTATTATATTGTTCATTGTCATCCGGTTGGTCTTTGCCGAGGATTAATCTCACAATGTTATAATTAGAAATATTATATAAATTATCCTGTTCACAAGGTGATATAACATCATAAGGAGGCGCCACCGCTTTTGATATATCGACTTTATCTTGATTATAAATAATTCCTTCAAGCGGTGAAATTTTTACCATTTATTTACTCCCTCTCATTAATTGCATAAAGTTTTAAATGTTTAGTAAAATTATATTAAATCAAATGAAAAAAGAATAAAAGGAGCGAAATTTTGATAAAAAAAGCAATGATTATGGCAGCAGGCGCTGGAACAAGACTTCACCCTCTTACGCAGAAGGTGCCAAAACCGATGATTCCTGTTGTAAACACGCCTGTATTAGAGTTTATTCTCAGACATCTTAAATCTTATGGGATTAATGATATTGTAGCGAACACGCATTATCTTGCAGAGTCCATCCATGAAGTTTATGGAGGGAAAAATCATCTGGGAATAAATTTTAAATATGTTTATGAGCCTGAATTAACAGGCACGGCAGGAGGAGTGAAGAAAACAGAATTCTTTTTTGAGCCGGGAGAGACATTTATTGTAATAAGCGGTGATGCTCTAACTGATGTGAATATAGAAAAACTCTATAATCAGCATAAAAAAAGCGGCGCTATGGCAACAATGGCTTTAAAGGAGATTCCAATATCTGATGTGGAGCATTTTGGAGTAGTTGTTTTAGATAATAATTCCAGAGTAATAGGCTTTCAGGAAAAGCCTTCGCCGGAAGAGGCAAAAAGTAACCTTGTAAATACGGGAATTTATATATTTGAAACTGAAATATTCAAATATATTCCGGCCGATACTTTTTATGATTTTGCCAAAAACGTTTTCCCTGCGATGATGGAAAATAACGAACCGCTATATGCTCATGTTATTGATGATTATTGGAATGATATAGGAACTATAAGCCAATATAAATCGTCTTCATTGGATTTATTAAATAATCAAATTAACATCCAAATGCCTTATTCAGAGACTGAAAACGGATGGATTGCAGAATCTGCTCAAATATCACCTACTGCTAATTTTAGAAAAAGGGCAGTTATTGGCGAAGGTACGATAGTTGAAGATAATGTAAAATTTTCCGAAAATAATATTATAGGCAATAACTGTATTATAAAGTCCGGCGCCAGGATTGAAAATTCTATAATTTGGGATAATGTGATTATAGGAGAAAATGTCAGTCTGGATAATAATATTGTAGCGAGTAACGTTAAGATCAATCAAAACATTTCAATTGAAGGAAATTCTGTTATAGGAGCAGATAAAATAATTTC
>CAYZIV010000095.1:0-5782 GCA_964478475.1 uncultured Gammaproteobacteria bacterium
AGCATTATTGATGATTCTCCGGCAAAGGATGCAGGTTTGCAGGAAAAAGATAAAATAATAAAAGTGGATTCCACTTCCACTAAAGGGCTGTCTCTTAAAGACGTTGCAGATATGGTAAGGGGAAAAGAAGGATCTACAGTTACTTTAGTTATTTTAAGAGGTGACAAAACTTTAACAAAGGAAATAGAGCGAAAAGAAATTAAAATAAAAACAGTCCGACACGAAATTTTGGATAATAATTTAGCTTATATAAGAATAACAAGTTTCATAAGTTCTGATACATCAAAAGAATTCAAAAGAGCACTTTATGAAACAGAAGAAGCTGATGGAATAATCGTTGATGTTAGGGGAAATTACGGCGGATTGCTGTCAAATGCTGTATACATAACAAATATGTTTATAGAATCAGGAGATATAGTCAGTATGGTAAGACGTGATGAAAAGAAACGGGTATACGAGGCAAAACCTGGCAGTCATATTGTAAAGAAACCCGTGGTCATTCTTATAGATGAATCTTCAGCAAGTGCAAGTGAAATATTCAGTGGAGCAATGAAAGATCATCAAAGAGGAATACTGGTCGGAGAAAAAACATTTGGCAAAGGGCGAGTGCAAATGATAGTTGAGCTTCCTGACGGTTCGGGCATAAATTATACGATCGCAAAATACCTTACACCTTCTGGAAGAGATATTGACCATAAGGGCATAAAACCTGATTATACAGTTGAGCAGGATGAAGTTGACTTTTCTAAAAAAGAAAATGATGTTCAACTTAAAAAAGCAATCGAAATTCTTCTTAAAGAATTTAAAAAAGATAAAGCTGCTTGATTATTTAAAACATTTATTTACAAAAGTTAACAATATTTAAGGCTTTCTTTTGAGTCAATAATTTTAGGAAACGCTGAAAACGGGCGATTTTACCGGCTTTTATCCTGAAAGGCTTTATTTATTCAATATTTAGATATTTTAATTTTTTTGATAAAATTAACAATCAAAATGTCTTTATAGTTAAATAACTATGATAGACAATAAAAGAAATTTGCTAAGGTTTTGCAAAAGCAGGTTTTTTAACTCTATATGTAACATAATTAAAAACAAGCTAACAATTAAATCTTGTATATGTTATTTTAATTATGTTTTAAGGTGTTAACATATTATTAATTAAAGAATTAAGAATAAAAAATATTTGTTAGTAAAAATAATGAGGTTGAGCATAAGTGACTGGTAATTTTAATTCAAGCAATTTAAACGAAAAACTGGGATTGGCTGGTTCAGAAGAACTGATGAACGGGCAGGCTAATATTAAAGTAATTGGAGTCGGCGGTGGCGGCGGAAATGCTGTGAACAGAATGATAGCTTCAGGTTTATCCGGAGTTGATTTTTGGGCGATTAATACTGATTCGCAAGTGCTTAATATGTCCAGCGCAACTAATAGAATTCAAATTGGAGATAAACTGACTAACGGTTTAGGTGCTGGAGGAAACCCTGAAAAAGGAGAAAAGGCAGCGCAGGAAAGCCGTGATGATATTATGGTTGCTCTCGATGGGGCAGATATGGTATTTATTACTGCCGGAATGGGCGGCGGAACAGGAACAGGGGCAGCTCCTGTAGTTGCGCAAATTGCAAAAGAGTTAGGCGCGCTTACAGTTGGTGTGGTGACAAAACCTTTCAGTTTCGAAGGACGCCGCAGGCAAAATCAAGCGAATCACGGGCTAGAACAGCTTAAAGAAAATGTCGACAGTTTAATAACAGTTCCTAATGATAAATTAATCGAGGTTGTGGAAAGAAGAACCACTATTAGAGAAGCTTTTTATGTGGTTGATGAAATACTTCTTCGTGGTGTGCAGGGTATATGCGATATAATTACCGTGCCCGGACTTATCAACGTTGACTTTGCTGATGTTAAATCAGTTATGCAGATGTCAGGTTCAGCTCTTATGGGTATAGGACGTGGAAGCGGCGAAGGCAGAGCTCTTGAAGCTGCCAGAATTTCAGTTAATTCACCTCTTCTTGAAACATCAATTCAAGGAGCAAGTGGCATAATATTTAACATTACAGGCGGATCAGATATGACTATTCATGAAGTCTACGAAGCTGCTGAAGTAATTCATGGTTCAGTGCTTGATGATGCAATTGTCATTTTTGGCGCGGTTGTTGATGATAGAATCCAGGGTGAAATTCAAATCACTGTTATTGCTACAGGTTTTGATCTTCAGCCTTATAACGGCGAGAAAAAAGCTGAAGACCCATTCTCAATGTTCTATTCACCGAAAGGAAATTCATCATTCCAGAAAAAAAATACGCAGGAAACAGCAAGTTCAATGCTTGATATTCCGGATTTCCTGAGAAAATCTTATTAATAAAACATTAATTTAAGTAATTTAAAAAGGGCGGAAACTTAGTTTCCGCCCTTTTTAAATTGAAGGCGATTCTTTATTAATTTCTTGCTTTTTTTTAAGAGTGACATTAAGAAATTTTAATTTTTTATAACTAGAGATTTAGCTTGAGTAATTCCTGTAGTAATTTAGATGACTTCATGGGGGAATTGAAATTTAAAAATATATTACAAATACTTATATTTAAGAGGATTCTTTTAATTTATGGTTTCAAAATAATGTGGTTTAAAAAAAGCGGGATTTTAATTTTAATAATTTTTTTTTAAGTTTATCCTGTCCAATTTACGCTCAGGTAACAAGGGGTGTTTTGTCTTTACAGCAGGCTATTTCTGCAGCGGTTCTTGCCAGTCCTGAGCTGGAAAAAGAAAGAATAAAAATGGGGATTACCAGGGCTGAATCTATCGCAGATACAGGTGTTTTGAATCCGTTTTTTATATTTGACGCAGATCCCAGAGAGCGAGAATATGAATTTGGTCTGCAAAAAGCTTTTGAAACAGGAAGACAGGGTAGGCACAGAAAAAGAATTGATCAAAAAAGAGAAGAAATGGAAGAAACATTGATTAATGCAAGAATTATGGATTTAAAAGCAAAGGTGATCAATGCTTATACCGCTGTATACATTAATCAGGAAAAAATAAAAATATTAGAAGATTCTTATAATTTCATTATTTCTGAAATAAATCAAAATGATAAATTATCTGCATTAAACGAATTGCTTGTAAGAGGAGAGCTTACAGATATATATCAACAAAAAGAAGATGCAAGAATAGCGATAAAACAGGCAATATCAATTTTAACTATGTTAACAGGTCATAGAATAACTGAAGATGTCACCCTGGTAGATCCAACAAAACTTGCTGCGGAGCCCGATCTTTCAACAAGCCAGCTGGTGGAGATTGCCCTTAAAGAACGACATGAATCTATTTTAAATAAACAAGACATTGAATTGGCGAAAATTGCCAAAGACCTTGCTGTATCAAACCTGTTTCCTTTAGTAATCGTTGATGCAGGAGCAGAAGTCAAGTTGGAAGAAAATACAGGTCAATTTTTTATTGGAGTTGATGTTGAACTGCCTGTTTTAGGAGCAGAAATAAGAGCAATCGAAAGAACTGAAGAAAGAATTGAGCAGGTTAAAAAGCGTCAAAAAATTGTTGAAGAAAATATTATGGTAGAAGTTGTTGATTCTTATGATGTATATAAAACGGCAAAAGAGAGATTTCAGGAATATGAGCAAATGCATATTCCCGGAATAAATACCTTATTATCCGAAATTCGTATGAAGTATAAAAATAATGAAATCAGTTTTAAAGACCTTTTGGAGGCTGAAAAAGCTAATATTTCAATAGTGAATAACTATTTAACTTCGATGCTTGCTTATAAAAATGCAATTACTGTCCTGGAAAATGCAGTAGGAAAATCGATTATAGTAGAGGTTACTGATCCTGAAGTTCCGGAAATAGAGATTCCGTTTACCGGACCACCAAAAAGTTTTTAAAATCTTGCGAATTAAAAGTAATTTCTTCGTCCGGATTGTATTTTTCAGAAATGATTTCTTCCAGGGAATTTACTTCATAAAATCCTGAATAATTTGTGCTGCTAAAACGGCAACTTTGGGTTTTTTGGGAAATGTTTATTAACCTGAGTATTATTCCTTTGATATTTGTGTTTTCGGGTGTTTTGACCGCATATATAAGAATGTTTTCGTTGGTGATTTTTATTAAATTCTCCGAAAGTTGACCGGTTTCTTCATTGGAAACCAAACCTGTCTGCGTGATAATACAACCCATAAATTCATCCGCATGTTTGAATAGTTCTTCAGGGTTATCTGTCAGGCATAGGGCATATTTTACAGCTTGTTTTCCTTTGCATTGTGCCTCAGGTGTGTCTAGCGGTGGTCCGGCGGGGAAATTTCTGGTATTTAAAGATCCGGCTGAAAGTTTCCCTGTTGATCTTAAGATGGTTACAGATAAAACATCCTTGCTCACAAGATATTCAGGAAGCCCTTCTGTAATTATTCCCAGCCCTTGTGAAAAAACGAATCTCTGCATCGGAGCTGTGTTTGTTTTTAGCTCTTCCCCTTTTTTTGCGGGAATGAATTTTTCTATTTTATAATCAGGATCGAATTCGCGCTCTATCAGGCCTAAAGTGTTTTCTGAAACAGTATGCGTTATTTTTTCCGGAAGCTGGAATTTCACCTGCATTATGTGATCTTCAGAAAGATTTTCCCAGGAAGTTATAAATTCTACACGTTTAGATCCGGCTGTGATAATTATTTCTGTTGAAATTTCTGTTGAATAGACGGATTTGCTTCTTGTTCCGTTTTTTTCGTCGAAAAATTTCGGAATTTCCATATTGTATGAGAGCTTTAAAATGCTTCTCAAGTTGCCTTTTTCGGCTATTTCGCTTTTTATGAATTTTGCTTTGATCGGTTCGTCATTCAACAAGGGAGAATAATTGTAAGTATCTCCAATATCCGCTCTGTTAGCGATATTGTGTAAGTTTTTTAGAACTTTATTGTTTTCTAAATCTTTTAAATTAATTGTTCCATCGGGGTTTATCGTGACTTCTACCATAGAGTTGCTGATTTTGTTTTTTGTTATCTCTATAGGATCCGGGGATTCAAATGAAGAAACTGTTTTTATGGAAAAAGGAGGAACGTTTTCAGTGTAAACAAGATACTCGCGAAATTCTTTCATATCCTCAAACATAGGGGCTCTTTGCGTGTTCAATAAAATTTCTTCGGGGAATTCTTTGCTAATTCCGATAAGCTGACAGGACTTTGATTCAGAAAGATTTTTATCGGTTTTAACCTTGATAACTCCGGAAAAATTATAATTGGACATGTTGCAGATAATGAAATCTTTTTCGGAAATTTTTTCGGCTAATTTGTTCAAACACCTGGCTAATAACGCATCTGAAATTTGATCCACCTGTTTGAACCTTGATATGTTTTCCTCATGAACTTCATCGACAGAACAACCGCAAATACTGTCATGCGGATGGTTTTTTAAAAGCAGTTTCCAGGCATATTCAAGTTCTTTTTTACGGGATTTTATTAAATCCATGTTCTCTAAAAAAGATTGCAGAGGTTCGGCCAGTCTTGATAACTTCCAGGTTGAAACCGCGTTAAGTTGTTTTAGATATAACCTCGAAGATAATACTCCGGGCAGTATCGGGTTTCTGGAATTATCCCGCAGCTCTCCTTTGGTTTCTTGAAGTTTATATTCATTTAAGTCGCTGAAATAATCTTCAATAACTCCTTGTTTAAGTTCGTAATTTTCGAGTTTTTCATTGAGATTTTTCAATAAATTTTTTAAATCCTTTACCGGCGCTAAATGATCACCGCCTACAGGCAGCAGGATTTTATCTGAGACGGATTAAGTTTTAAT
>CAYZIV010000096.1:0-5725 GCA_964478475.1 uncultured Gammaproteobacteria bacterium
ATTTCTATAATAGCAGGGTCAATAGTGTCAAGAACATTACAGTTTGTTTTTTAGAAAGGGAGAAAGATGAATTCGCTCACAACGTTGGGCAAATATTTAGACCAACCTTTATTAGTATCAAGGTTTTCAAAAAAAGTACCCCCTATATTAACAGGAGAAGCTGCGGCTTATGGGCTTTATGATACTTATAAAGCTCCTGAGCACAGAAGAAAAAATATTTTTGTCAAAAATGCCCTTGTGTTATCAGCAACA
The DNA here is from genome assembly GCA_964478475.1 of uncultured Gammaproteobacteria bacterium. Classification (GTDB taxonomy): domain Bacteria; phylum Cyanobacteriota; class Vampirovibrionia; order Gastranaerophilales; family UBA9971; genus CAYZIV01. The sequence continues at coordinate 253 of CAYZIV010000096.1, forward strand.
GTAAGTTCAGCTTTATTGGCAGTAAAAGGGGCAAAGTTCGGTAAAATCAAAATCCCGTGACTTATAGACATTCCCAAGCCTGAACAGGTAGTTAATAGAAGTAAACGGCTTATTTCCCGTTTTGATAGAATGCTGGATAAAAGTCCGAATATTGATGAAACAACAAAAGAACTTTTCAAAAACAAGAGAATAGGTGAGCTTCTCAATACAATGACTGAAAATCCTCTTGCAAAAAAAGAAGTAAAATAATTATACGGATTAGTCGGAGACAACAAATGGGGCAAAAAACTTTTAAATCAACTTATTCCCCCTCCTCAAGATTTGAGCGCAAAAGAAATAGGCGGAGAAATAGGCAGACTGTCTTTATTAGGTGCAATACCTGTGATTGGAGGAATAACAGGAGGAATTGCAGCCTGTGTGACAAATGGTAACAATTTAAAAGAAAAAGCAAAACCAAAGATCAAAGAAGGGGTTTATCAGTACCGTGCAAATATTGTCCTGTGTAATGTTGGAGCAGCAGGGGCATTAGGCGTTATGGAAACGCCAAAAGTTAAGAATTTTATCAAATCAAAAAATATAAACAGCAAAGCAGCACGGGCGGGCGCAATGGCAGCAGGAGTAATGGGCATGGGAATTTTAGGAGGCAGTGCCATAGCTAATTTTATTGGTAAAAAAATTATTGACCCGCTCTTTGGGGAAAAACAAAATTCTTTGCCTAACGCAAAAGTTGGTTTATCAAATATTTATGCAGAAAGACGGCCTGAATTTCTCGACGGAGCTCTTCATGTAGACGATTTTGCAACTATAGGTGTTCTTTCCGGTTTTAACTGGATAGAACCAGCCCTTCCTATAATGTATTCAATTTCAGGCTACAGAGCCGGAATGGGATATAGAAACGGAGAAGGACATCAAAGACAAGGAAGACGTCATCAAAACAAAACAGAAAACTTTATCAAAACAAAGCATAAAAGGTTTAAATCGAGGAACTTTTTATGAATTTTAAACACTTAGGAAAAATGATACCTGTTAATCACAACCTCCCTGTTTTCACAGGCAATCAGGGTTATGAGGATTTACAGGTGTTTCGTCATCATATCTATGAATTTAAAAAGGGTTTAAGAAATCTTGTTTTAACAACAGAAAAGGCTGAAAACAAAGAAGCAATAGAACAAAAACTCAAAAAAGAAAAAATTTCTTATATTATTCAAAAAACATCTGATAAAAAAATTAACGTATTTTTTGGGAAACAAGCTTGTATTGACGTTGTGTCAACTTTTAACAACCAAAAACTTAATGAACTTGAGCCTGAACAAGACTTTATATTAGGAATAATGTTAGGCTATGATCAATTGGAACAATGTCGCAGATATTTAAAAATGAAAAATGAAAATAGAAACTAAGTATAATTAAGTTTTAGATACGTTGAAAGCAGAGAACTTTAGGTGCAAATTTTTTACAAATAAATGATTTTAAAGTAAAAAATAAATAAACTTTCTGTTATCAGAAAACTCTTGCACAAAATTGACAAATCTTCCTTAATATAGGTGATTTCATTTTACTCATCATCCAAATTTCAGCAATTCGCTTTGTTAAAAAACCCATGGTTGGAAAAGAATGAGCTGTCATCATAATTTGAATAAGATTTATTTTGTTTTGAATAGCTAAAGTCCATTCGTTTATCATTTCACCAGACCCTGCTCCCACTATACTTATTCCGTATATTTTTCCAAATTTTGAAGCATAAACTTTAATATATCCTGTAGTTTTTTTCTCTGCTATTGCAGCTCCATAATCTGAATAACGGGACTCTACTACTTCATATTTTATGCCTTTTTTAATCAAATCAGCTTCAAAAAGGCCTACATGTGAGATTTGTGGCTCAGTAAAAACAGTCCATGGAATAGGAAATTTTTTGAAATCCTGCTTAAAAGGAAGCATTGAATTCATTAACCCGATCATTCCCTGATGCATAGCCGCATGAGAGAGCATATTCTGTCCGTTACAATCTCCTACTGCATAAATATTTTTGATATTTGTTTGAAGATATTTATTTACTAATATTTCACCTCTTTTGCCTGTTTTAACTCCTGCTTTTTGCAGATTTAGTTCTGATACATCAATTTTTCTTCCCGCAGCTATAAGCAATTTTTCTGATTTAACAAACTCCCCTTTGTCTGTTTCTATTTGTATTAAACCATTTTGATTAGACAATTTTAAAACTTTACGACCGTTTAAAACTTCAATCCCCTGTTTTTTAAACACTTCTTCCAAAAGCATTCCGGCCGCTCTTTCACCGACAGGAACCAAATATTCATCGATCTGAATTATGGTAACTTTTGTTCCAAGACGAGAAAAAGCCTGTGCCATCTCAGAACCTATTGCTCCTCCACCTAAAATAACAAGACTTTGAGGAATTTCATCAAGCTCAAAAACATTATTATTTGTTAGATATTCTATTTCATTTATGCCTTCTATCGGCGGTATCATCGGAGAAGTTCCAACAGCAACAAAAATCTTTTTTGCTTTTATTTTTTGATTGCCTGCTTGAATTGTATTTTTATCTATAAAATGAGCTTTTTCTTTAATAACATCAACTTTATCAAACATTTTTGCCATTTTGTTATCACGGATAAATTCAACATCTTTTTTTAATTCTTCAAATGGCAAAATCTTTTCCCCTGAAAGAAAACTGTTTTTTGCATGTTCTAAAATTCCTTTGCTTGGTATGCATCCTACATTTAAACATTCACCGCCAACATTCCCTTTTTCAACAGCACATACATTAAGCCCCATTTCAGCCCCCATGACTGCAACTGCCATTCCTGCCGGACCCAAACCTATAACTAAAATATCGTACATGTTTTTCATGATTTATGTTCCTTTAAAAATTCTGTCTGTAAATTTTACATACCATGCAGCTGACTGGACCTGTACTATATATGCAGCAGATATTATCAATGCTATTTCTGTTCCATGTTCTCCAAAAGCATTAATTGCAATAGCTAAAGCGATTGAAAGATTTCTCATAACCGTTCCATAGACTAATGCAATTGCATCTCCTTTTGGCAAAAATATTTTTCCGACAAATGTGCTTAAAATAAAATTAATGCCATATAAAATAATTATTGGAATAAGTAAATACAAAAGATAAGCCGGATTTAGAGCTATTGTTTCAGCTTTTAGAGCAATTGCAATAAATACTATGCCTAAAACGCCAACTGTAGATAAGCTCGAAAATTTAGGCGCAATAGAATCTTTAAACTTAATTTGCCCAACTTTTTTTATTAAAAAATTTTGAGTAGTATACCCCAAAACCATTGGTATAAAAATAATTACCAAAATTTGTATAAAAATAGCATTAATATCTATATTTATTTGAGCTCCCATTAACCACTTGATATAAAATGGAGCCGCAATAGAACCAAGCGTCAAACCTATTACCGTCATTTTTACAGCAGCTTCCAAATTGCCTTTTGCAAAACCTGTCCAGGAAATAGTCATGCCGCTGGTAGGCAGCAATGAAGCTAGTAAAAGCCCTAATACAAGATATTGCTTATCAGAAAAGAAAATTTGTCCCAGAAAAAGAGCAATAAATGGAATAATTCCAAAATTAATAAACTGGGTTATAAACTGAACTTTTTGCCCTTCTAAGTTAAACACTTTATTGATTTTAAGATTTACCATCATCGGATAAACCATTAAAAAAGTAAAAGGTATAATTAAATCCTTAAGATTGGTTGGATTTAAGGAAATTCCATAAGTAAACCCGGAAATCATTAGTATTGGTATTGAAATTGTTAGATTTTTATTAATCCAACCCAGAATTTTCCACATTTTAATTTCCTTATTAAGCTGATATAACTTCTTTTTCTTTTACTTTGATGCAGTTATTATAATTTTTTACAGTCATAAAACCACAATTAAGACTTTTTATATTTTGAAATCCATTTTGCATTAAAATTCTTGCTGCAAAATAACTTTTTAGCCCTTTTGCGCAATAAACAAAAATTGGTTTATTTTTAGGGATTTCATTAAGTCGTTCCCTTAATTGTTCCAATGGTATTCGTATCGTTCCTTCAATTGAACCGGAAACCTTTTTCATATCTTCGTCAGAGCGCACATCCAGTATGAATGTATCTTTTGGAGAAATATTTTGAACCTCATCCCAATAAACAGCCTCAATCATTTTATTTTGAATATTTTCAGCAATCATTCCCACAAGATTCACAGGATCTTTTGCCAGCCCAAAAGGTGGCGCATAGCTTAATTCAAGGTCAACAAGATTTTTTATTGTACCATTAAATTTAATTGCCGAGGCAATTACATCAATGCGTTTATCTACGACTTCTCTTCCAATAACCTGTCCTCCCAGAATTTTTCCGTCATTAGGAGAGAAAAGAATTTTTATTGAAATAGGAAAAGCGTCCGGATAATATTCAGCATGAGAAAAACCATTTACACAAGCTCTTAAATATTTAATTTCATTACACTTTAATTGCTTTTCATTATATCCTACAGAAGCAACAGCCAAATCAAACACTTTTAAAATACATGTACCCTGAGTGCATTTATATTTTGAATCAATGCCGAATATATTTTCAGCAACAATTCTTCCTTGTTTATTTGCCGGTCCTGCTAAAGGTATTGCTGTTTTATTGCCTATTATACAGTCTTTAACTTCAATAGCGTCCCCAAGCGCATAAATATCTTCATCATTTGTCTGTAAATTATCATTGACTATAATATGACCCTTTAATCCAAGCTCAATGCCTGTATTTTTAATCATTTCAGTATCAGGAGTTACGCCGATTGCAAAAACAGCAAAATCAACATCAATGCTTTTGCCGCTTTTTAGATTAATTTTAAGTGAATTTTTATCTGCAAAGGACTCTACGGTTTCTTCAAGGAAAAAATTGATTCCTTTTTCTTTCATATAATTTGTAAGCTGACAGGCGATTTCTGTATCCACATTATTAAGAATTTGTGGACACATTTCAATAATCGAAACATCAAGATTGAGGTGTTTAAGATTTTCAGCCATTTCAATGCCGATAAAACCTCCGCCTATAACAGCAACTTTTTTAGGGTTTTGAGCATTGATAAATTCCTTGATTTTATCAGCGTCAATAACATTTCTTACTGTAAAAATTCTGTCATTGTTAACTCCTTTAATATGAGGCAATATTGGTTTTGCTCCCGGAGAAAGCACCAGTTTATCGTAATTTTCATTATATTGTTCGCCTGTTTTATGATTTAAAACAGTAACTTTTTTATTTTTTCTGTCTATTGAAATCACTTCTGCTTCAACCCTTGCTTCAACATTTAAAAGCCCTTTAAATGTTTCAGGAGTCATAACAAGCAATTTTTCCCGCTCAGAAATAACGCCTGAACAAAAGTAAGGTAACCCACAATTTGCATAAGAAATATGCTTGCCTTTTTCAAACATTATTATTTCCGCGTTTTCATCCAGCCT